>JBJMEE010000132.1:0-6154 GCA_045809585.1 Nitrososphaera sp.
AGAACTTGCCATAGAAGCCCATGCATTCACTAGCTAAGATTTGGTATCGACATGGTGGCAAGCCGGCGCTTGAGGTACAATGCTAAGCCGATTGACAGTATGGACAAAATCATGGCCGTGAGAAATATGGCGCTGTATGCCTGCATCGAGGGAAATACCGTACGCGTGCCGCCAACTTCCGCTGTGGACTGAAAGATTTGCATATAGACGCCGGCAAGAGCAGGTCCTACTGAGCTTCCCAAAATCCTTAGCAAATTATTCATGCCAAGGGACATACCTATGAATTCAGCCGGTGTCGCAAGTATAGTCACATTCATTGCCCCTACATTTGTCAGAGAAAGCCCTGTTGAGAGAACTGCCAGATTCACTGCCACTGCAGTCCACCCTTCATGGAATGCAACCAGACCAAAGAATGCCGCAGCACTGATTGCTGTTCCCATGATTAGTGGCTTGACCGATCCTAACTTGCTCACGATGAGGCCTGATGTAGGTCCAAAGACCAAGAGCACTATCGCAAAAGGTAACTGGGTGTATCCTACTGCGGCCGCATCTCCCCCAAAGCCAAGTGGCACAGGATTACGCACGAGCACAGGTATTGTCTGAAATACCATGAACATAGAGAAACCCACGACCATGATTATCAGGTTGGCCGGCAGAATTACCTTGTGAATAATAAGCCTGAGATCTACTAGCGGCTCCTTTGACCGCCTTTCAACTACAATGAAAACCACGAGCGAGACTATCCCTGCTGTAAGGAAGGCTGCTGCCATATTGGGCATGTTGGAGCTTTGGCCGGTTTCAAGCAGCGTCAAGGCTAACAGAAAGGACGTTACAAATACCGCGAGTGTGATCGCTCCCTTTATATCCACAGTTCTTGATCTGTATTGCTTCACCTTATCGGCTTGTGTCTTTACATCATATTTGAAGCGCCAGATTATGATAAATAAGACAATGGCTATCGGCAATGCCGAGAGGAAAGTGGCACGCCATCCAAAGTTGCTGATTATGAATCCCCCCATCAGCAGACCGATTACAGCCCCCGAAGCAAACATTGAAGATATAATTCCCTGACCGATCGAGATTCTATCTCTTGGGAATTGATCACGTATTATGCTAAAAGCAATGACAAACATTGCAATTCCAATGCCTTGAATTGCCCTTGACACAAATAGGAAGTAAATATTCTCAGCAAACCCCGCCATCGATATACCTATTGCATAAATCGCCATTATTACAAGCAGCACCTTCTTTCTACCATAGATGTCTGACAGCTTTCCCGCTATAGGGGTCATGACAGCGCCGGGTATAAGATAAGCAGACAGTATCCAAGAAGACGTGCTGTAGGACACATTGAACTCATCTATGAGGTCAGGTAAGGCAGGGATTAGCATTGTCTCGGCATACATGACCATAGTTGCAAGGCTGCTCAGAACAGCCAGCACTTTCCATGCAGACGCTGGTATCTTTGTTGGCTGTCCCTTAGGATTGTCTTCAAAAGTTCCCAAACGGTTGTCGCCTGATGGTCATTGTAGTGATCCAAATGACCTAATTAAAAGGTGTGCAAAAGAAAAAATAAAGAAAAAGAAAAAGAGAGTCTTATTTTTCTTCTATCTTCTTTGATTAATTTTAAGTTTTCAAAAAAGCAATCAAGATAGCTGATTCGTAAATGAAATATGATCAGGAGATAATCATCTATGTACACTACAAGTCATCATCATTCTCATCATCATCAGTTGAGCCAAAAGGTGAACCTAGAAATTCAGTCTTGTCCTTCAGTATCACGATATAATGCCAATATGCCTTCTCTTCTTAAGGCCGATATCGTGCGCCTGGAAGCGGTCATACACTATTTGACCATCCTACGAAGTCCACTACCTATACTCGAATGCAACTTTCCACTCCCGTTCTCATTTAACATCTATGTCATGTGAACCCCCTCATTTTTTTGTAACTATTTCACGGACCCATCTGTGTAGCACCGTGATTATCTCAAAGAGTGTTTGGATTGTACGCGGGTTCAGATGTGTCATTTAACGGTCAACTTGTCGCCTTGCAACTGGATAAAGAATCCCCCCACTACACATATGAAAAACCAGCTTTGCGTACACACCAGAAAAGGCAGTAGCTGATTCCGTTTCCACCCTCCAACTATACCAGTCGGCTCTCTACGCATACTACGATAATATCTCTCTAAGCTATGCATAGACGTTTTGTCCAGATATCAGCTAAGAATCATTTCCCACAACACTCATGTAATTCGAACTAGCGCATAGTCTTTAATATTATGACAGTGTCTGTGTCAGACACTCCCTCTATCTTGCGTACATCGTCAATACACTTGTTGATGTCAGCTATGGCTGGCGCTGCAATTATAGCAGCTATATCGTATTGGCCAGTTATTTCATATACCACTTTGACGCCGTTCAGATTCATCAGTTGCTTAGATACGGCCGATGTATCTGCGGTTGCAGCTACAGAGATCAGCGTTATCGCGCTTGTCTTGTCGCTTGCTCCAAGCTCAATGGTAAAGCGTTTAATGATCATCTTATCAAGAAGATTCTTAACTCTCCTACGAACTGCAGATTCGGAAAGTCCAATCTCATTAGCAATCTCTACGAATGCCCTGCGTGAATCTGCCTGTAAAATGCGTATTATCTTTTCATCAGTCTCGTCCACCCTAACTGACATTTCTTCTCTTTTCCTCATTAGTCAATATAACATCTATTATATCAACTACGCGGGAAACCGTCATTTCATCCATTACAAGTGGCGGAAGTAGTCTTAGAACATTTCTTCCTGAATAGAGAACCAGCAATCCCCGGCGAATTCCGTCGAAGAGTATGTCTTTAACGTCAAAACGGAGTTCGACTCCTAGCATCATACCAATACCCCTTACCTGTCGGATTATCTTGTGCTTCTCCTTTAGCCTGTTGAGTCCTTCTTTAAACTGCACGCCCATCTTTCCAGCGTTATCGATCAGTTTATCATCGATCAAAGCTTCCATCGTGGCAATACCCGCGGCGCATGCTATTGGGCTTCCGCCAAATGTAGAAGAATGCTCGCCAAGCTTCATCGCATCCATTATCTCTTGCTTGGCAAGGACAAGCCCCATTGGGATTCCGCCGGCTATGCCCTTTGCAAGACACATAATGTCTGGCGTAGTGTTCCAGTTTTGCCCCGCCCACATTTTGCCTGTTCTCCCAAGGCCTGACTGAATCTCATCAAATATTAGAACAAGTTTGCGCCTATCGCAGATCTCTCTGATCTTTGGCAGAAGGTCATCTGGAGGTACAATGATGCCAGTCTCGCCCTGAATCGGCTCAATAATGACACTTCCAATTGTATCGTCGATTGCTTGTTCGAGCATTGACGGGTCACTGTAGGGAACGAACTTGACGCCATCTAATAGCGGCATGAATGGTTTTCTGTACTTCTCGCTGTATGTCACAGAAAGAGCTCCAAACGTCTTGCCATGATAAGCACCATTCATTGCTATCACACCATGCCTGCCGCTGTACTTGCGTGCAAACTTGAGTGCTGCTTCTACGGATTCGGCGCCGCTGTTGGCAAAAAAAATCTTGCTCAAAGATGGCGGCGCCACTGATGTTATCTTTTCCATGAATCTTAACCGAGTATCATTGTATGTGGACATATGTGCTGTGATCAGTATTTCTGCCTGTGTTTTGAGTGCTCTTACCACTCTGTCATTGCAGTGGCCAACCAGTGCAACCCCATAGCCTCCCATGCAGTCAATGTATTCCTTGCCTGCAGTATCCCATACTGTAGTCCCCTTGCCCTTTGCAATATTGACTGGGAACCTCTGGTAAAGTGTCGCCAGATAGCGGTCTTCATCGTTCAATGTGGAACTATCACCGTACAATTTCTATGGTCTATTGCTGTAGAGAGTGGGTTTTCAACGTGGCCGGAAGCAATGACTGCCTCTTTGACTCCCATTTCAATTGCTTCTATACATGCAAGCACCTTCTTATCCATGCCAGACCCTATCTTTGGTAGCATCGCCTTTGCCTTATCTACCGTCATTGAAATGACAAGTTCTCCATTCAGTATTAGACCATCTACATCTGTGACAAAGATAACCTTGTCTGCCTTAATGCCGCCTGCCACATATGCTGCAGCCCTGTCGCCATCGACATTGAGGAAATCAAATTCTTCACTCAATGCAATCGGTGATATCACTGGCACATAGCCATTGCGAACAAGGTCATTTACAAGAGCGGGGTCAACTGATGTTATCTTGCCGGTATAGCCGCCTTCTATAATCATCTTTCTCCCCTTTTCATTTATGATCAGAAGCTTCTTTTTTCTCTCTGCCTTCAGTATACATCCGTCTATTCCAGCTATACCTACTGCGTTGATATGTTGGCGCAACAACATCTGGACTATTGCCTTGTTCAGCTTGCCCGACATGACCATTGTATAGATCTCCGCAGTCTCTTTGTCTGTATAACGACTGCGCACTCCTCCTGGCGACATAATGAACTTTTGCTCCTTTCCCAACTTTGTTGCTGTAGAAGTCACTTCCTTGCCTCCACCATGCACAATAACGAGCTTGTACTTTTCAGCTATTGACTTTATGTCTGCAACAGCGGAGGAATGAAGCCCGTCTACTACGCTTCCACCTATCTTGATGACTATCATACTGGCGTCAATGGGGTATACTTCAGTCCTTCAGTTTCGCTATATCCAAACATCACGTTCATATTCTGTATTGCAGAGCCAGCTGCACCCTTCATTAAATTGTCAGAGGCTGAAAGAGCCACTACTCTTTGATTATACTCATCGATGTCAAAGCCCACGTCGCAAAAGTTTGAGCCGACTACGAATTTCGGATCTGGAAACTTATAAAGACCCTTCTTGTCGCGAATCAACCTCACAAATGGCTCGCGCTTGTATGCGTTACGGTACATTTTCCATAACTCTAGTTCCTCCACAGGTCTCTTGAGGAATGTATGGTTAGTAGTGAGGATGCCTCTCACGATGTTGACTGCATGGGGACTCATACTCACTTTTATTTGCCTCTTTGCGATGAGTGACAGCTCTTGCTCTATTTCGCCAGTGTGTCTGTGCTTTGCAGGCTTGTAGGGTCTGACTACACCATAACGCATTGCATGATGCGTCCCTGCATTGGCCTTTTGGCCGGCTCCAGATGATCCGATCTTGCTATCCACCACAACGTGGTCGGTGTCTATGAGGCTGTTTTCAATCAGCGGCGTTAGTGCAAGAAGTGAGGTTACTGCCATGCATCCAGGGCATGAGACTAGCTGTGCGTTTTTGATTTCTTCTCGGTGAAGCTCTGGGACTCCATACACTGACTTGCTCAACATTTCAGGGAAAGGATGTTCCCAGCCATACCATCTTACATAGTCCTTGGGATTCTTGAGCCTAAAGTCTGCTGACAGGTCGATTATCTTCGTTCCTCTGTCGTAGAGGTCCTTGACTATTTTGTTTGCTTTGCCGTGGGGGACTGATGTAAATACAAGGTCGCAATTGTCCGTCAGCTTTTCTATATCCATTGGCGAGAAAGTGATGTCGACAAAACCCTTCAAACTTGGGTGAACACGGTGGACATACTCGCCTGCCTTCTGCCGCGAAGTCACCATATTCAGCTCTATCTTTGGGTGAGCAACCAAAAGTCGCAGTAGTTCTCCTCCTACGTATCCTGAAGCGCCAACTACTCCAACTTTCATTTATGAAATTCTCCTTGCCTAAAATGCATTTCTTTTAATTTTTCGCTTTAAAAATCCTCATTTATATTTTTTGGTCAAGTATAACCATAAACGGTCAATACTGACCAGAACAGGTCATTATTTCCTTGCTACCTTGACCGCATAATCAATCATTTCACTCGGAATATCAGCCTTTGACACGCTGGCGGCGCCCCGGAACTCAACTGTATTATTTACCTCATGAACGACAAGCCCATGACTCTTGTCTTCCATCATGTCCACACCCAAGATGCCACCCCCCACAGTTTTTGCGGCTTTTAGGGCTAGATCCTCTATCTCCTTTGTTATTGGAGCAAGTTCGACCTTGCCTCCTCGAGCAACGTTTGTCCGCCACTCTGATTGCGAAGAATAGCGATAGATTGCGGCGACGGCCTGGTCGCCAATTACTATGCAGCGGATGTCCCGCG
>JBJMEE010000133.1:0-5326 GCA_045809585.1 Nitrososphaera sp.
CGTGGTATTTTTTGCGTGCTCTCTCCCTCACCTCTGCTGCTATCTTGCCGGCCTTCAGATAGCATCCAAGATTCATCTTCTTCTGATTTTGTATTGTCGTTCCTATATAGAGATTGTGCGGCGAACTCACGCACTACAAAAAATGACCGCTCATAATCGCCCAATAGAGTGGTAATGGTGGTGGTGGTAGTAGTAGTACTGGTCGTTAGCTGTCTTCGGCTATGGTGTGCATTTCATTATAATGTTGTAGGTAATCGCGCTCAATCGAAAAGACAACATTGCATTTGCTGCACATCACAGGCTCGTTTTCATCCTCTTCATTTCCAGGCATGACAAGGTTTACCTTTCCACAAGATATATAAAAGTTCAACCAAAGCCATCTGTTCCATAGGCTTTGACTAGGGCATCAAGCTCTAGTGTAGTTATAGGAAGCTGTTCACTTTCTTCCCAAAAGTCAAACTGAGGTGACATCAAATATCCCTTTTGCGAGTGCATATGACCAAGGCCAAGCGCGTGGCCTAGTTCATGCACGGCGGAGTTCCTAAAAGCATAGGAGGGCAACTTTATTTCAGTCTTGCCGTCGCCATGTAGTACGAGTGGTGAAAGATAGATTCGCACATCAAGGTTGTTGTTGTTATCATTGCCGTTCCTGAATTTCACGGATGTATATGCTCCTGTCTGAGCAGGATAGTCTGGAAAGTGGCTGTATTTGTCATAAATGTAGACCTTGATGTCACACGATTCAAGCTCTGCCTGAGATTTGACAGACCGTGCAGTGATGTTCCATCCCTCTTGGTTGCCAGTGTAATCTTGCAGCGCCTGTCTCCACTTTTGCACCGACAGCTTTGTCCATACATAGTACGCATTGTCAACACCATCTTCCCTGTATATGCAGCTCTCTATGTCGTCATGATCCCAGTTGTGCCCTGTCATGGGGACAAAAGTCTCTGTAAAGTCAGTCTGCTCAGAATAACGATTTGCAGCCAGTCCTGATGAAAAATTAAAAGCAACTAGAAGAAACACTACTGTGGGTGCAACAGGAAGCGACAGTCTCTTGCCCATTCTTTCAGATGACTACTTTTTCGTCCTTGTCCAGTGTAGCAATGTTGAATGCCTGCTCTACTGTCGACACAAATATCACACCGTCTCCATGCTCGCCGGTCCTTGCAGACTCGATGACTGCATGCACCACTCTATCTACCTGATCGTCTGTAAGCACTAACTCAAACTTCACCCTTGGTAGCAGGTCATATGCAACTGGCTGACCTCTCCATTGCAAGTGGAGCTCACGCTGCTTACTCCATCCTGATACGGTAGAAATGGTCATGCCTCCAATTTTCATCTGCCTGAGCTTTTCCTTCACGACAGGCATTCTTTCAGACCTGATGATGGCTTCTACTTTCTTCATCTAGATAGCATTGAATGACACGTGCCATAAATTGTTATTGTCCTATAGTTATTTTTATTAAAAATGCTTTATAAATTGCTATAATAAAGGTAAGCCATTTGAGAAATAAGAAATTCGTCCTTGATACCAGCATCATCATCGACGGTGAAATAACAAAGATGCTTGAAGTAGGTAGTATAGAGGCAGAGAGCGACATCATTATCCCTTTGGCAGTTTTAGATGAGCTCCAGTCACAGGCATCTACCAATAAGGAGCACGGCTTCGTGGGGCTTGAAGAGATAAAGAAAATGAGAGAGATCTGCTCCGCAAAAAACATCAGCCTCCGGTTCGTGGGTCAGCGGCCTGACCTTGACGACATCCGGCTTGCAAAGCATGGCAGGATAGATGCAATAATAAAAGACGTTGCGATGCACGAATCTGCCACGCTTATCACTGCTGACTATGTACAAGCGCTGGTCGCAGAGGCGCAGGGCATTAAGGCGCTGCATATACGAACACCGACCAAGACGACAGACCTACAATTTGAAGAATACTTTGACGACACGACAATGAGCGTCCACCTAAAGGAAGGAACATTTCCAATGGCAAAGAGGGGAAAGCCGGGTAATTTCCAGCTTGTCAAGATAAGCCAGGAAAAGACCACATATCATCAGCTGTCAAACATAATCAAGGAAGTGTCGGAAGCAAGTAGGGTTACAGGCATGGGCTCAGTAGAAATTAGCAGGAGCGGTGCCACCGTCCTTCAGTTTGGCAACTTCAGGATCGCAATAACAAGGCCGCCATTTTCTGACGGACTAGAAGTGACCATAGTCCGGCCAATCATTCGACTTGAACTTGAAGACTACAATCCAAGCAACAAACTGATGGAACGGCTTTCAGGTAAGGCTGAGGGAATAATAATAGCTGGCCCACCGGGGTCTGGCAAGAGCACGCTTGCAAGCAGTGTCGCACAGTTCTATAGCAAAGGAGGCAAGATAGTCAAGACCTTTGAATCACCCCGTGACCTACAGGTGCCTGATGAAGTGACGCAGTATGGTCCCCTTGAGGGTAGCTTTGAAAAAGCGGTGGACATTCTGCTCTTAGTAAGGCCAGACTACACGATTTTTGATGAAGTAAGAAGGGCACACGACTTTGAAGTTTTTGCAGACATGAGGCTCGCCGGCGTAGGTATGGTAGGTGTAGTACACGCTAGCAGCCCGCTTGACGCAATCCAGCGGTTCATGGGCCGAGTCGAGCTTGGCATGGTTCCTCATATCTTGGACACAATAATCTTTGTGAGGGATGGCAGAATAAGGAAGGTCTACGAGTTGAGCCTGACTGTCAAGGTGCCAAGTGGCATGACTGAGGCTGACCTTGCAAGGCCATTGGTTGAAGTTCGCGACTTTGAATCCGGGGTAATAGAATACGAAATCTACACATTTGGAGATGAAAATGTCGTAGTGCCAGTTTCGGAGCTGGCCAAGGGCGGCGGCGCTGGACAACCAGAAAGCGGCGTTCGCAAGCTGGCGCAGTCCAAGATAATGGACATTGTGCGTAGGTTTGATCCAAGCGCCGAAGTAAATGTTGTTTCAGACAACAAGGTGCAGGTAAGAGTCAGCAAGGAAGCAGCACCTAGGATAATAGGCAAAGGCGGCTCCACCGTTTCTGAGCTTGAGGAAATGCTGGGCGTCAAGATAGACGTTGAAGCCAAGATTCCCACTCTAGGCAAAGAGATCCAGTTTGATATAAGTGAAGCAGGCTCATCCGTCAATATTTTAGTAGACGATGATGTTATCGGGCGTACAGTCGATGTGTACGTCGAAGATGAATACATTTTGAGCAGCCAGGTAGGCAAGAAGGCTAGAGTAAAGATAGACAAGCGCAGTGAATCTGGAAAGAAGATCGTCAGCGCAATACTTGGAGGACAAGAGGAGATCAAGGTATTCGTTAGCAGACGTTAGCCAATATTTCTGATGCCCTGGCTCCTGACAAGCCTGATGAATTCTTCAAGTTTTTTGAGGGTCTCCGGATGCAGATGGTGTTCGATCCCCTCCGCGTCCCGGTTGGCGGTGTCTTCGTCCACTCCGATCATCTTGAGAAAATCAGCCAGAACACCATGCCTTTCATGCATGTTCTTTGCAACAGCCACGCCGGTTTCTGTGAGGCTTATGCCCCGGTATCTCTCATAGTTTACATGGCCGCTCTGATTTAGCCTTTGAAGCATTTTGGTCACACTAGGGGAACTGACGTTGAGGTAGTCAGAGATGTCAACGGTAGTGGCATAGCCTTTCCGGGTTATCAACTCGTAAATGACCTCAAGATAGTCCTCCATGCGGGTCGTCCTGCCAACCTTTTGGACATTGTGGGCATCACGGATGGATTCGAGGCGATTCCTCCCTCCTCTCCCTCTTCCTCCTCCTCCGCCGCCGTCGTCCCCGTTGGATGCATGGGCTTTATGCTTGAATTTTCTTGCCAATTGCATTATCTCCGAGATTTATATAACAATAAATACTATAACACTGTTAAAAAATCTTGCAGCATATTGAACCTCGTCATATCGACTTCGCGGCTCCACTCTATGCTGGAAGACAGAAACCTTCTCATAGTAGATACCAGACCATTCACAAGCTATGCCGAGTCGCACATACCAGGCGCAGTCAACACTGACCTAATGCAATTCCACTGGATAGACACCTCAAAGTCAGGCATCAGGCAGTTCAACATGCAAAGCGGACTTTTACTCTCAAACATCGGAGTTTCAAAAAAAAAATTTGTCGTATTCTACGATGACGTCTCAGGAATATCCGCGGCAAGGGGTGTGTGGCTCTTACTATATTTTTCACACGACAAAGTCGCAATGCTAGATGGAGGACTCACCAAGTGGAAGACAGAAGGATACAAGACGGAGTCTAAGACCAACCCATTTGCGCACTCAAATTTCAAGGGCAAGCCAAACCCAAAGGTTCTTGCCGACTTTGTCCACGTAAACTCACGTATCAAGAGCAGAAAAAAGTCATTCATAATTGATACTCGCTCAAAAGAAGAGTACGATGGCTCTGCGATAAGGGCAGCTCGTGCAGGTCACATTCCTACTGCCATGAACATTGACTGGAATGATAACCTTGATCATGGTAGTAGTAGTAGTACTGGTGGTGGCGGTGTTGGTGTTTTCAAGAGTTATGATAAGCTGGGGCAGATGTACAGTGACATTCCAAAGGATGCCGAAGTTACGACATACTGCCAAGGAGGCTACCGCGCCGCAAATAGTTTCGTTGCACTCAAGATGCTTGGCTACAAGAATGTGCGAATGTACCTTGGCTCTTGGAGCGAGTGGGGTAACAGATTGGACCTGCCAGCAGAAACAAAAAAAGTATCTAGGGGTAAATGAAATCCGAGCTCACTCTTAGCAGTTTCTTGTTGCTTAGAAAATGGCAGCTGGTCAGTCCGTATTTTTGCGCCAGTTTGAGCAAAAGGAGTTGTATAAAAAAGGAAGCGCTTAGCAGCAATTCAATTCCTTTGTTTTTGAATCCGACATGCACTGAAGAAAACCCTTCTTCATTGAGTCTTTTGCTTAACTCCCTGCTGCTGTTATTATTATTGTTGTTGTCGTTGTCGTCATCATCATCGTCTCCTAGCACTATTGCCTGATCGGTGTCTTGGATACTGAATAGAGGAGAATGGCAAAATTCCTCAGTAGGATAGGCCATGGCTCTCACACCAAATACTTCGTTAAACTTGAGTGAGCCATACATGGCAATTGCATGCAGCTGACCATTTCCAAGTATGAAGTAGCAACTACTACTACTACTATTGCTTTTGTCACCAATTTTACTGATTACTTGTTTAGCATGCTTTTCAGCGCGGTTGTATAATTCTCCAAGATTGGATGGTAGATGTAGCTGTGTGATAAGTGAGATGCATTTGATCATACTGGCCGTA
>JBJMEE010000134.1:0-3693 GCA_045809585.1 Nitrososphaera sp.
GTTTCTTCTAAATGCTGTTTTAGTCTTTGCTTTACTTCTTGCATTGGTGTCTGATCTATTCTTGATATTATTCTATCTATCGATGCATTTTCAGTAGATAATACTTCATTTAGATTTTCAACTAGCTCTGAGATCAACTGAATATTATCATCATAGTTCTTACCATGAGGCAAAGGATAGTACTTTTATGATCGGTTATATCATTTAAGATTGTTTCTCAAACCAAGTGTATGATACACTTACTTAAGTTTGCAAGAAGAGAGGATCATACGGGCCGTCATCCCCTAAAATATCCTTCCGCTACTATATCTGTTAAAGGTTTTCTATCATTTGGAAATTCTTTTCCTCCCTGAAGCCTCAGGGAGGAAGATTCACTTTTGGACGTATGCCTTTCTGAAAACTGCTAGCTACGAGTAAGTCATTTGTCCTTTTTGATAGTACTTCTAGTATTTCCTCTGGCAACAGGCGCACTTCCATCCCTCATTATAGTCTAGACTTCTATTGACAAATACTCTGCGCATATCTCGACTAAATGTTGATGCTTTCCTGATTGGGGCGGAAGCGTCAGGGTTCGCTTTAGCTCCAGGAATAAATCGTTGCCTTTGTCAGAAACAATGTCGGCGAATACCACCATCATTTGGAGGTGGTCATATACAAATATCTATTTGGTAATTCTTAAGCATATTGACGAGTGCTATCATAAACAGTCCTGTAGTCAAAGTCTGTCGGCTTGATTAACGGAGTTGCTATGATTATTGAGCAGACAGCACCTTTTTCAACAATTCAGAGGCTTGATCTATGGCCCCACGTACGGCTGGGGTATCAGAGATTGCATTCAGCATCATAAAGTCGTGTATAGTCCCAAGATACCTGGTTGCAGTGACTGGAACTCCTGCTTGCATGAGCTTATGAGCGTAGGCTTCACCTTCGTCGCGCAGTACATCAAACTCTTCAGTAATAACAAGTGTCGGCGGCAATCCCCTGAGCTGGTCGATTGAAGCCTGCAATGGCGAGCAAGTTGGTTCTTTCCGAGTTGTATTATCTGGTGCGTAATTATTCCAGAACCACTTCATGCCCTCGCGTGTGAGCCAGTAGCCTTCTTGTAATGTGTTGTAAGACTGGGTGTCAAAATTTGCGTCGGTAACTGGATAGAAGAGTGCTTGAAATGCAACCGGGGGTCCTCCGCGCTCTTTGGCAAGTAACGTAACTGCCGCAGCCATATTGCCTCCTACACTGTCGCCAACAATGGCTAGGCGCGATGCATCAACGTTAATCGATTTACCATTTTCTGCAACCCATTCTGTGGCTGCATAGGCTTCCTCTATTTGGATAGGATACTGAGCATCAGGAGACGGAGTATAGTTAACAAAGACGATGGCTACATTCGCCTTGTTGGCAAGCTCTCTTACCAATCTCTCATGAGTATCAAAACCTCCAAGCACCCACCCGCCGCCATGAGTGTATACTACAACAGGTAGAGTTTCATTGCTGCTTGGAGGGCGTATGATTTGGATAGATATCTGGCCATTTGGACCTCCGGGAATGGTGCGGTTCTCTATGTCTGCGGGAAGGATTGCAACGGAGCCTGCGGCCTGAAGGTTAGATAACACGGCGCGAGCTTCCTTTGGCGATAGTGTATAGATTGGAGGACCTCCTTGCTCTTGGAGGCTCTCCAAGAAGGTCCTAGTCTTTTGTTCGACGTCGGTATAATTGTGTGTAGCAGTGCCATTTGCCATCGCTTGCCTAACCACCCTTTTTCTCAGAACCTTTAGAATCTCCAGTAAGTTCATTCTGGATTAATTGAGCAGCGCGTTTTGCGCTTGCAAAAGACGTACTGGACAATAATCCCTCTGATCCGACCCAGTCTCCTACTATGTATAGATTGTCTTCGATTCTTGGGTCAGGTCGTCCTGATAACCCGTTGTTTGCAGCAGTAACTAGAGCATTGGTAAGCACCATGTTTGGTAAAGGTCTTTTCTTAACAACTACATTCCTCCAGCCGGGCTGCAGCAAATCAAGCAATTCTTCCAGTTCCTTTTCATCTTCTTTTGGCTTTGATTGGATTGATGCGCCCAAGTATTTTGCTACATGGATCAGCGCTCCGTTCTCAGGAGCGAGCCTTGCCGCTGCAGAATGGACTGAATAATATAGAGGAGAATCAATTCCAAGAGCAAACAGCACATCCTTTTGTGGCAGGCTGCTAAGAGCAACGTCCAAGCATGCCAAGTGTACAGGCTTGGCCTCTTTGACAGCCTTTGACAACACTTCTGGTCTCTCATTATCCTGAAAAAGACCGTAAGCATCTCTAGGGCCTGCTGCTATTACAACTATTTTCGCAGATATTTGAGCGTGATCAGATAAGGTAACTAGCCATCCCGTATTACTTCTTTGTACTTTGGTTGCCTTCTTTCCCCTGACGATTTTTGCTTTGGCATTTGTAGCCACTGTAAGAAGTCCATCTACTATAGTCTGCCAGCCTCCATCCAAGTACATGACCCCTCCTAATGTGTATAAATGGATCTGGCGCAATGCGGAACCGACGCTCTGAATGTCAGGATCATTGGCGTACGTGGTCAGCCTGATAATAGCCTTCATCATCGCAATTGCATCTGCGTCATGAATATTCCTATCAATCCATTCCTGCACACTGACATTCTCTAATTCTGTGAAATCAGCCTTTTTGACCAAATCAAAGAACTGGTCAAATGACTCTTCCGAGATGTTTTGGCTGTCTGGAGGCACAGATGTCGAGCTGCCATTAGCTAGCAGCCGATATTTCTCTTCCTGTCTTATCCTAAGGCCCGTCAGCTGAGGAATTCCACCAGTATAGGCGATCCCTAACTCTTTTAAGACGTCTGCTCCTTCAGCTGCCAGGTATAACGCGTGCGGTCCCTGATTAAAATGAAATCCATCAAAGACTGATGTTCTTGCGCGGCCTCCTATTTCGTTTGAGGATAGTTCAAACAAAGTTACAGATTTCCCAGCCCGAGCGAGCAATGCAGCCGTTGTTAGACCTGCAAGCCCTCCGCCGATGACAATGACATCTGCATTTTCAATTTTGTCTATCATTGTATTCCGTGTCCCTAGTCTTTTCCTCAATATCGGCGTAATTAGGTGACTGTTTTGTCAACCTTTGCTTCCTCTTGCTGCATCTAGGATCAATTGGGCAACCTCATTGGGGTGAGATACAAGTGACGCATGGCTAGAGTTAAGTGAGATTGTGGTAGCATTCATTCGTTGTGCGAACATACGTTCTGCATCAGGAGGGATAATGCGGTCGTTCTCAGACACCACAAACCATGTCGGAAGCTGCTTCCAAGCCGGAGGTCCGGATTTTTCAGTAAAAAGTGATTGATGAGCTGGCTTTTGCACAGCGGCCAAGATTTCAGCTTCAGTTGTATTTACATCTTGAGCAAATGCTTGGGGGAACATCTGTGGGTTAAGGTACGCAAATCCTCCGTTATCGAAAACCAATAATCCTGGAGGTAGTGATTCAACAGGGACGAAATTAACTGCGGATTCACCCTCATCAGGAGCAAAAGCTGAAACGTAGACAAGCCCTGTAACATTTGAATTATTATAAGCGGCTTGGGTGATCACGAATCCACCAAATGAGTGTGCTACAAGTATTGTCGGTCCGCCTACTAGGTCTATTGCGCGCTTGACGGTAGCTACATCGTCTGCAAGAGAGTG
>JBJMEE010000135.1:0-8868 GCA_045809585.1 Nitrososphaera sp.
GCATGTCAGGCTTGAAGGCATCATCTTCAAACAATCGCCTGAAATCTTCAATGTCTTTTTCAGGCGAGCTTCCTGGCAATCCTGGCATCATATGAGCGACTATCTTGTAGCCTGCATTCCGAGCGATCTTGAATGCGTGGACAACGTCATCAATCGTGTAGCCTCTGTTCACTAATTTGTATACATTGTTGTTAAGAGATTGAACGCCAATTTCTATCCTTGTTACCCCTAACTCTAGCATCAGGTCTATATGTGGCTCCTTGCAATAGTCAGGTTTAGTCTCAACAGTGAAGCCCACACACCGGTTTTCGGCAGTCTCATTGGTAGCCATCGCTTGCTGGAGAGTGGATGATTTCTTGCCATTCAGAGCGTCATAGCACGACTTGGCAAACTGCCTCTGGTAGTCCACCGGCATGAATGGGAAGGTGCCGCCTACAATAACGACCTCGGTCTTGCCGGTGTCATGTCCGCGTGATTGTAGCTGATCCATTTTCGAACGGACCTGTTGGTAAGGATCGTAGCTGAACTTCTGGGCGGACTTTGTTGCAGGTTCAGTGCCGATATAACTAAGTGGGGTATTGAACTCAATGCCACCAGGGCAATATGTGCACCTGCCATGCGGACATCCGTATGGCTTAGGCATAACTGCAATTACGGCAACTCCCGATGCCGTCTTGGCCGGTTTGACCATGAGCATCCGGCGGTAGTGGTTATCTTGCAGATACTGGATAATGTGCTCGTTCCTAGGTATCGTGCGCAGACGATATTTTGATGCTGTCTTCCTGGCAACTTCGAGAACCTGCCCTCTTGACAATAGATTCTTGCCACTCTCTATCTGCTCTGCAATAGATTTGCAGGCCTGCAAATAGTTGTTGCTGTTGTTATTGTTATTGTCGTTGTCGTTGGCCTCCTGTTCTACGGATGATGAGAGCAATTCTGGATAATCAGCAAAGTACGAATATTAATTTTTGTTGTTTATAGCTTTTCATTTTTACCATCTATTCTAGCAGTAACCTCGCCTGTACCTCTCTCTATCTTGCCAACAGCCTTGCACCGCATCTTATGCTTTTCAAAAACACTAATAATCTCATCAGTACTTGCCTTTGGGACAACTACGCAAAAACCAACACCCATGTTGAATGTTCGGTACATTTCCTTGCTGTCAACGTTTCCGTCTAGCTGTATCTGCTTGAATATTCCTGTCGGTGCTGGAAGATCATCATAGACATATCTCACTCGAGGGTTTAAACGAGGTAGTTTAGTAAATCCGCCCCCTGTAATATTTGCCAGGCCGTGTACACCTATTCCTTTCTTCAGTATCTCCAATACAGGCCTTACATAAATTCTGGTTGGGACCAACAGCTCTTCGCCCACTGTCTGCACCAGATTATCAGCAGTATCGTCTACTGAATACTTTGAAAGCAAAACCTTCCTAGCAAGCGTGTAGCCATTAGAGTGGAGACCACTGCTTTCAACGCCTACGATAATGTCGCCTGGCTTGATCATCGCTCCAAGAATTGGCTTGCCCTTAACCAACCCCATGACCATTCCTGCCAGGTCAAAGGCGTTTTCATTATCACCTGCGATTATATCTTGCAAGATAGCTGTCTCGCCGCCGACTATAGCCATCTTGCTCTGCTGTGCACCCTTTACTAGACCCTTAGCTATCTCCTGCAGGAGCCATTCGTTTGCATGACGCATTGCAATGTAATCGATAAATGCGACGGGCTGTGCGCCAACGCAGATTACATCATTTACGTTCATAGCTATGCAGTCAATGCCGACTGTGTTGAATTTGTTCATCATCTGCGCAACAATCACTTTTGTCCCGACACCGTCAGCGTGGAGTGCAACGGTTTCATTGGATAGTTTGACAAGACCAGCATAGTGGCCAAAACCAGAGGTTACTTTACCAATTGCAAGCATCTTGTGAGTCACAGATATTATCTCGCCAATCGACTTTTGGCCCCTGTGTATGATATCGGTGTCGACGCCGGCATCACGATATGTGATTCCCTTGGTCAAGTGCAGCACTTGGTTGACTACGGCTCTATAATAAGTAACTAATGCCTTAAAAATACAAACTGAGGAAGAAAAATACATAGAACTTATCTCCGATAATGCTCACCGTTTCTGTCTGATGATAGTACACGCACTACTAGATACGAATTGGTCGAGTTAGTGCACTGCGGAAAAGGTATCAAACGGTAACGTGATCGAAGCTAGAAATGAATTATGGATAAATAGCTCTGCTGCTCCTGTACTGATCGAACTATTCCCTCCAAAAAGATCAATGCTCTAGCTATAGAATAAACTGCACTATATCTTGAGTCAATGCTTTCCCAGTCGGCTTTGTCACAGTACGAATCGATTTCACATTATCTTAGTTGTAGGTGGGATGAAAATCCCGCACTGCATTCACAGCTTTGGGAATGGAACGGATGCCTAGAAAAACTAGCAACTTCAATCCTTCAAATTGACAGACTATCCAACCGTCAAAACCGACTTCTCGCTCAAGCCATTGATAATATCGTAAAGGTGAACGTGAATGATGTAGTTTTTCTTGCTAGCGAGGTTTCATTAGATTTTGAATCGCTTCTTTTGCAGGGTCGAGCTGCTCTCGGTCGGTTAACAAACTTCATTTCTGGGCATTATGGCAACTATACGGATCGATTTTCTAAATTGCGAGAAGTACTACAGACTCTAAAAGGGATGAAAAAACGGATGCTATCCTTAAGATATTTGATGATGCTAAGTGGTTTGAGGGTACACTTATGAAAGACAATCTAGGGGAAAATATTAGAAGCTTTGTGGTTCATAAGCTGAGCATTTCTGAAAGACTTGAAACATATTTTCAAGTGCACCGTTTAAGTCCGGATCAAGATCAAGTTTTACTCTATGACATGGAATCAAAAAGAGTCCCCTTTTTTGAGACAGAATATGAAATGGGGAAGAACCTTTCGTCTGTAAACTTAAACATACTGGCGTTGTTCGCAACTGGAAAAATTTTTTGTCTAGACCTTTACAACCCAAACCGGGAAAATATACAGTACTAATATCTCGTTTTGTTAATATGCCTACCTAGCGGATTAGAGTTCCATTACTCTCAAAGTTGACTCTGTCGGATTTCCAGTATATTGAAAGAGACGTAGATAAGGCAATCATGGCAAATGCTATATCATTTACCATTGCATTCTCTAAAAAAAGTCAAGGACTTAAGTAAAGACGGTTGGATCGAGGTAGGTCAACTTTCCAATGAAAAAGTTCTCTTAGTAAAATGAAGTCAGCAGCATCTAAGGCGTAATAATTCAATCTCAAAGAGTTATTATACGGCTGCAATTGACAGTAATATGATCCTGAATACCTGCTACATTACTAGAATAATATCGACCCAGAATTTTGCTGAACCTCCTTTAAGCAGGTCTACTTTGCAATGTAAATTCACGGAGGTGATAACTTCCTAACAATACCTTACTTTATATAGAAACTTGGCGAAGTTAAGACTGTTACAATAAATGGATGCACGGAACATTGGTCTTCGCAACATTGAGGTTGCAGACACCAAGATATGCTCAATTGATGGCGAGAATGGCAAGCTTATCTATCGAGGCTATGACATTCTTGACCTTGTCAATCATTCAACTTACGAGGAGAGTGCTTATCTGCTCCTTTTTGGCGAGCTCCCGACCGCAGACCAGCTAAAGGACTTCAACCGCAGGCTGATAGAAGCTCGTGGGATGCCGGAGCCTCTCATAAGGAGCTTAAAGAGCAGACCTAAACGCGCGCAACCGATGGACATTCTTCAGTCGTGCATCCCTGAGCTGGCCGATTATGACCTCAATATTGAAGATCCCTCAAAGGAGGCCCACATAAGGCGCGCGATTATACTGATTGCTAAAATACCTGCAATTGTGTCCGCCTGGAACAGGATTAGAAGTGGCCATCATGTCCTTGATCCTCTTGAGAAAGTATCCCATGCTGCCAACTTTCTATACATGCTTAGAGGAGTCGAGCCCTCTCCTGAAGAGGCAAAGGTAATGGACATTTGCCTGATTTTACATGCAGAGCACAGCTTTAACGCCTCTACATTTGCTGCACGCGAGATAGCATCAACTAGAGCACATATGTATGCAAGTATTGGCGGTGCTATAGGCGCACTTTCAGGCGAGCTGCATGGTGGCGCAAATGTGCAAGTGATGAAAATGCTGATTGAGATAGGCGATCCTTCCCACGTTGAGGGATGGGTTGCAAACCGCCTCCAATCTGGCGGCAGGATAATGGGCATGGGCCACGCCGTCTACAGGACGACTGACCCGCGAGCTGACATTCTTGCACGGCTATCGGCCCGAATATGCCGTGAAAAGAACAACATGTGGTATGACATCACCCGGCGCGTTGAGGAAGATACAAAGAAATGGATGCTTGAGAATAAGCACCAGGGAATATATCCAAACGTTGATCTTTACAGCGCCTCTGTATACTATAGCATGGGGATCCCAATCGATCTTAACACGCCTATCTTTGCAACGTCAAGGATCGCAGGTTGGTCAGCCCACGTCATTGAGGAAAAGTTTGCCGAAGCCGCACCCAAGCCTGCACTCTATCGTCCAAAGGCAGTCTACGTTGGCAAGTACTGCGGCCCAATGGGATGCGAGTATACGCCCATTGCAAGCAGGAACAAGTAAGAGCAGAGAACAAAGAAGACCGGATCAGGCTGAAACAACTTTATTCTAGAATATGCTCGCTAACTTTATCGTCTAGGTTTCTTTTAGTCTCATATCTCTTACGTATTTCATTTTCAGAATGAACCTGCTGTTACTCTGAAGAATCATCAGAAAGAATGACGTATGATTTAACAAGGAACTGTGTGTTTGTTTGTGTTTGTGTTTATCTGTGTGTGTGCCTCCATTACTACAATAATTATTATTTATTGATCTTATCCTTGAGCCACTGTTTGGCCCTCCTCTCGACCATATGCTTTCTCAGTATTATCATTGCCATCTCGTAGAATGTCAAACCATTCTTCTGCGATTGGAAATCGATCCATTTCAGCCCTTCTGCCAGCTCAGAGTCTTTCTCAGACATCACAACAAGATCGTCTATCATCTCCATGAACTGGTCATCAACGCTATCTTTAGCCCCTAGCATCTCTCTGCTGTGTGCTGTACTACAGTGGTGATTTTACGTTGTAATTCAAGCAGTATTGACACTTTGAATATATTATATTGACAAAGCTGTGGCAAATTCTCTTGGAAAATTAGCGTTCCTGCATTCAAAGACTTAAAATACATCCATCCTTCAATTGATTTTACTTTAAAATGAATAGCAGGTGTCTTATCTTAATGGTTAAGGAGGGTTTGTAGGCTGAAGATAAAATTCGGCTTTACTCAGGGGCTCAATGTTGCTCGCCTTGGATTAGACGAACAACAGATCATGACTGCAGCCCAGATGGCAGACAGACTAGGCTACGATTCTATCTGGGCCATGGACCACTCTAACGTACCTCAGTGGAAGAACGCAGTGGTCAATGACGCGTGGATCTTGCTTGCAGCACTTGGCGCAGTAACCCGAAACGTCGAGCTCGGGACATGCGTTACAGATGCAATCCGCAGACATCCTTCTGCCATCGCGCTTTCAACCATTACACTTGACAGGATAACACAGGGAAGGGGCATGCTTGGTATCGGGGCTGGTGAAGCCCAAAACGTGGTTGACTTTGGAATCGAGTTTAGCAAGCCTGTCGCAAAATTCAAGGAGCAGCTCGAAGTCATCGAGCGCCTATTTCAGTCTTCCCCGGAACGCCGCGTGGATTACAACGGCGAATACTACAAACTGATAAACGCGTGTCTTCAGGCAAAAAGCATAAGAAATCCAAGGCCGCCAGTTTACATAGCGGCTGGAGCTCCAAAGACGCTACAGCTATGTGCCGAATACGGCGACGGCTGGATTCCGATTGGCTACACCCCCGAACTCTTCGCACATCATGCCAATGTCATCAGGGACCATGCAAAGAAGCGTGACCGTGACCTAACCAGTTTCCAATTTGCAAACGATGTCGACATTTACTTCACAGACGATGGCGAGGAAGCATGGAACAAGATGAAAAATGCAGTCAAGGTGAGCTTATACAAACCCGAGCTTCTAAAGGTGCATGATATACCGCAGGACTCTGAGTTTGATTTCCGAAGATACTTCACCGAATATGCAATGAACAAGCCGGAGTTAATGGAGCAGATGAAACGTGCCGCTCTGAAGATACCCGACAGGGTAGCGCGCACTGCAATTGGTGTCGGTAAACCTGACGAGGTGATCGCGATGCTAGACCGCTTTATCAAAGCTGGAACAAACCACTTTATCATCAGATTCTGGGGAGAAGGTTACTTTAAGAATATTGAGATCTTTGGATCCAAGGTTATCCCATATTTTAGGGACGAGGGCAAGAAGTGACATAATGCCCCGTTTTTGTTTTATTTTAAGAATCCTAGCGAGTTATTAACCCCTTCTCGGTTCTTCTTTATACATCTGTCTGAGTCTGTATGTTATAGATACTCTCTTTCTTTTGAAATTTGTTTCTTACAAAATTGATTCTTTTATGCTTACGTCGCCGCCTGCTCAAAGAGCATGGCTACTGCCTCTACATAAATGAGTCAAGTGAGAGCGTTTTCTCTTTTCTAATCTTGCCATATCCTACGGCTTCAGCATCAAATCCTATTCGCATCAAGGCTTCAGCAAATTCTTTGGCAAACCCGTGAAAAGTATAGACCTTTTCCGGCATGCACTGCCTGACTGCTACTAGCAGTTCATTGTAGTCGCAGTGATCAGAAAGCGGCATCACATAGTCAAGGCCCATCATGTACCTGTAACGAGTGCCTATTGCCCATCCAGTGAACCCGATGGTTACGGCGCCGTATCTGCTCTTCATCTCCTTAATAAAAGCACGTCTAGAAGACATAAGTGGGGCAACCATTACCCATGGTCTATTCTTTGCTAGAATCCCCTTTTCCTCCGCCTGCGAGTGAGTCATAACACTTTCAAGCTTTACTCCAAGTTCAGAATAAATTGAATTGATTTTGGCAACAGAGTCATGTATTATAGGGTCCCAATGGCCGAAGAGCTTTGTCAGAAGTTGTGCCTTACCAAGGGTATACCCCATTAATATAACAGGTATGCCAAGATCGTACATTTCAGAAATTATCTTGTTTGTCTTGTGTGTTATTTCTGAAATATGCGGAAAGACATATTCGGGCCGGCCAAAGGTCGACTCAATTATCAATGTCTTGGCATGGGGCACCTTCGCTGGCTTCATGAAGGCACGCTCTCGCATAGATATATCACCTGTATAGTAGATGTCCTCGCCCATCAGGAGGCCACGCGATCCCAATATATGCCCGGTATCTACAAGCCTAAAGCCATCATAATGTTCAGCAGGGTCGCCAATTTTGTAGCCCCTCGCCTGTGCAATTAGAGTAGTCTCCTTTGACGCAAGCACTTGCGTTGTGTTCTTTTTTTCTATACTACGCTTGTGCAGGTGGTCAACGTGGGCGTGAGATACAAAAGTAAAATGACAATCAGTGGGGCGCGAAGGGTCAAGCGCGATTGCAGTATTAGCGTGCTGTACCATTATACCTGACTGGCCAAGACCCACTTTCGCTTTCATTATGAGCTGTCATGCTTAGAGGATATGAGTATTTTAAGATTTAGCAACTATAGCAACTATAGGGAATCTAAAAGTAAATGGAGGGTGTGGAATAACACATGATGCTTAGACATAGCAAGGCACAGTAGAGTCATTCATATCGTATTTTAAACTCGAAATACGGTTGAGCAGATTTCACGATCAATTCATATCTGCATCTGCAAATGCACGAGATTACAATATGCAAGGATTGACATAAGTATGCTGCCATATACGTGTGCTCCAGAGAGCTGTAATAAAGTTAGGAACATTACGTATCAGTGGATTTGGATTCTTGGCAGCATGTTAAGAGGGGGGAATCATGAGTCTTTTCCTAAAGATATTCTATCGAATTCTACCAATTTCCTTGGTGCGATGGACAAATCATGTTGCCTAGATAATCTCATTTCTATGTTTTACAGAAAAAATTATCTAATGTCAGGCGCAATATAACATATTGATATTCTGCCGTCCAGAACATGATAATATGTAAGCTCTTGTAGATCTGGTTTCATGATCTTCGCTATGCAGCATTAGAAAATCCTGCTACAGTAATGAGAAGCGGACTAGCGATGTTTAAGAAGGGGCTGGCCACAAGTTATAAGACACTTGATCAACCTCGGAGTGCTAATCTCTGGGAGGGGAAGCAACATGGACGCAATTTTGGCTGCGATAAAGTCAGGCAAGATAAGAAATGCCAAGCCATGCATTGTAATTTCAAGTAAGCCCGGGATCGCGGGGCTTAAGATTGCCTCTGAAAAATTCGAGGTATCTACAAAGGTGATACCGCCTGATGGCTTGCAGGGCTGGAACTATGACCAAAAAATAGTTAGCGTGCTGCATGATCATGGCGTAACCCCGCAGTCAGGGCTTGTGTGCCTTGCTGGTTTTATGAGGATAATGAGCCCCGAGTTTGTGAGGCAGTATAGGATGAGGATTATGAACATTCATCCCGCTCTCTTGCCGGCATTCCCTGGACTCCATGCACAAAAGCAGGCACTTGACTATGGCGCGAAGGTCACAGGCTGCACAGTCCACTTCGTAGATGAGGGGATAGACTCCGGACCTATTATACTTCAGAAGGCAGTCCAGGTAAACGAGGTGGACGACGAAGAAAGCTTGTCAGCAAGGATACTTGAACAAGAACATGAGCTTTACCCAGAGGCTGTAAGGATGTTTTGCGAAGGAAGGAT
>JBJMEE010000136.1:0-11266 GCA_045809585.1 Nitrososphaera sp.
GGGCGTCAGAGGATTGCAGCGGTCGCGCCACTATGGAACTTTGAGCCAGAAACTTACATCACTGATCTTATTGATCGTGGCTTTCGCATCATAATTGTGGGTGTATCGACAATGGGACTGGACAGGGACTGGCTTGGCAGGGAGCTTGACAAGGAAGCGATTGCCAAGCTGGTGACTATTAGCAAAAAGTACGGCTTTAACCTCACCTTTGAGGGTGGTGAAGCAGAAACACTTGTCATCGACTGTCCGCTATATCGAAAAAAGCTTCAAATCAATGCGGCTAATACCTACTGGGACGGCCAGAGGGGAATATTTGAAATACGGGATGTGGCATTAATAGAAAAGAAATAATACATGTTTGATAACCTGCGCGAAGGCCTCCGCGGAGCTCTGAAGAAAATCGTAGGAGCATCTGACATCAACGAGGAACTGATCGATTCGATCTGCAAGGATGTCCAGCGCTCGCTGCTTCAGTCGGATGTCAACGTCAGACTTGTGATATCTATTACCCAGAACCTCAAACAAAGGGCACTAGGCGAGCAGCCTCCCAAGGGGCTTTCTAGGAAGGACCACATTGTTACAATATTATATGGGGAGCTTGCCAAGCTACTGGGCTATTCTGGAGATGTCATCAAGACGATTGACAAGGCACAGGAAGATGACCCCTCTCCAGCAATGTCGTTCTTCAAGGCTGGCAAGCAAAATGTAGTCCTTATGCTCGGCATCCAAGGAAGTGGCAAGACTACTGTAACTGCCAAGCTAGCAAGGTGGCTGACAAAGCATGGCTACAGGGTGGGAGTCGTTGGCGCAGACACTTGGCGTCCTGGCGCGCTGACTCAATTGAAGATGAACTGCAGCAAAATAAATGTCGAAGTCTTTGGCGAGGAGCAGAATAGTAACGCCGTTGCTATAGCCAGAAACGGGCTTGCTTATTTCAAGGATCAGAATCTTGATGTTGTAATTATTGATACCGCCGGAAGGCACAAAGAA
Organism: Nitrososphaera sp.; assembly: GCA_045809585.1. Lineage (GTDB taxonomy): Archaea > Thermoproteota > Nitrososphaeria > Nitrososphaerales > Nitrososphaeraceae > Nitrososphaera. The sequence goes on from JBJMEE010000136.1 coordinate 991, forward strand.
GAAGAGGGTCTTCTACAGGAAATGAGTGAAATGCATAAAGCAGTGACGCCAGACTTAGTCCTGCTAGTTATCGATTCAACAATAGGCCAAGGGGCTTTTAAACAGGCAGAGGCCTTCCACAAGGCTGCTTCAGTCGGAGGCATTATCATTACAAAACTTGACGGGACCGCCAAAGGCGGAGGTGCTCTTGCAGCTTCGGCTGCCACCGGTGCAAAGGTGATGTTCATTGGCACTGGCGAACGCATAGATGACCTCGAGCAGTTCTCGCCGACAAGGTTTGTTGGAAGGCTTCTTGGTATGGGAGATATCAAAGCGTTGTTAGAGATGGCTAGGGGCCTAGAGCTTCAGGCGAACGAGAACCAAGTAAAGCGGCTAATGAGCGGCAAAATGACTATTGAGGATTTTTATGCCCAGATGGAATCAGCAAGTAAAATGGGCTTCAGGAACATTATAGAAAATTTGGGAATTTCAGGCATGGTCAAGGAAGATAAGCTTGACGAAATGGAAACGAGGATGGAAAAGTGGCGCTTTATCATCCAGTCAATGACAAGGCAAGAAAGGAAAGACCCGGACGTTATCAATGAGTCCAGGAGAAAACGGATAGCGAGAGGCTCGGGCCTGTCTGAAGGAGAAATCAAGGAGATGATCAAGCAGTACAATACCTCTAAGAGCTTCATGAAGCAAAACAAGGGTAGAGGAATGGGAGGATTTTTTAGAAAATTTGGTCTTGGCTAATGCCCAAGGTAGCACTGCTAAAGCAATACAGACTTTGCAAGAGCTGTCTTGAGAGGCACTTCAGTACAGGTAAGGCCGCTAAGCCTTGCTATATCTGCAGAGGACTGATGGATAATCTTGGTGTTATAGCAAACAGTATATTAGCTGCAGTTAGGGGGTTCGAGTTTGACACCTTTCTTATTGGTGCCACACTATCGACTCAGATGTATGAGAGGGAAGACGCAATGAGGGCTCGACTGAAGATAAAGGGAAGAGAGAGTGTCAAGTACTATCTGACTAGGCAGCTTGGCATACGGCTTGCCCTGCTAACAGGAAAAAAGGTGGAATATGGAAAGCCGGACATCACTATCACTCTAACCGTGGATAAGGAGAACAATGTAGACGTAGCAGTCACATCCAGACCAATTGCATTTGCCGGAGCTTACATCAAAAAGTCAAGAGGACTGCCTCAAAAACAGGACAAGTGCACTAGTTGTGGAAGTAAGGGCTGCAAGTCCTGCAATTATTCGGGCCTGTGCGGGTACGACAGTATCGAAGGCATCATTACAATGGAGCTGGTAAGGATTACTCAGGGTCAGACACCAAAATTCACATGGATCGGAAGCGAGGATCAGAGCAGCCTTGTTCTTGGAAGCGGCCGGCCATTTTACGTGCGTGTCCTTAATCCAAAAAAGAGGAACCTCAAGAATAAGAGAATAAATGGCCGTGGCATCTCAGCAATGTTGAGCGTGATTAACGATAAACCGGTAATCCAGCCAAGTTTTACAGTCAAGACCCGAATCTATATAAAATGTGAAAATGCCCTAACAAAAAAAATTCTGAAAAGGCTCCATTCTCTCTCTGGGTCTAAAGTGAGCTTTGAGAACAAGTCAAAAAAAATGACCACAAAAAGTATCCATTCTGTACGAGTTAGGCAGCTCGACAGCAATCAGTTTAACCTTACGATTGTTGCAGACGGAGGGCTGATGATCAAACAACTCGTAGGTGGCCAAGAATTTATGAAGCCTAACATTTCAGAAATTCTTGGAGCAAAGTGCCAATGCATTATATTTGACATACTGGATGTTCAACTTCAGTAATGTTTTTCTTTTGGCAGCTCAATTTGACATCAGCAATAGATGAACACTTTTGACCCCCTCTACAAGGTTCACAATGCCTACAGGCTAGGTCAGATCCCACAAAAAGTTTACGACCTTGTATTGAAAAGATTTCCGCTGGTTATAGAGGGTATTGAGCGAGTCGAGGAAGCATCTGGTTTGAAATATCCTTATTATTATGCCGAGCCAAGCCTTGTGATCTCTACTTCTGCTGTCGAGTTTACTACGATGGGGATACTATTTGCAAGGACGATACCGGTGGTAGACGCCCACAAGCAGTTACATGTGGTTGTGCAGATAACCACGCCTCTAATTTCCTACGGTCTCAAGGGCACGATACACGCGATTTTGGCACATGAATTTATGCACTACTTGGAGCTCGTAAATAGAATCCTTAAGATGAAAGTAATATCTGATGAAGTATCTGGTACGCTTTTTGAAGGAACTTATGCTGACGCAAGTAGGCTCATAGAGGAGCGGGCGGTCTTTAAATCCGACCCTGTTCTAATAAGACACATCACCACCCGATTCCCTGAAGGCTTTAGAGATCTGAAGCTGGAAGAGAAGATCATGAAAACGTGGATGAACAAGGGCCTTCCAACTTCGAAGGTATCGTTGGATGCCAATATTATAAAAATCCCTATTGAAGCTATAGCATGCTTGAAAGTCGAGCAGGGCATCAAAGACAAAATTGCTGAATTTGAAAGCATAAAGCTCAAAAAGAAAAAAATTAGCCATGTCTAGCATTTCCCCAAACGAACTTAAAGTTATTACGAAATGTATTAGCAAAGTTGCAAAGGGTCGTAAAATGATTGCTACATGCATATACGGCTCAAGGGTCGCCGGCTACAATCGGCCTGACAGCGATATAGATGTACTTGTAGTCCTCGAGAATTACCCCTATGTAGTCAAATACAGTTATTTTCGTGAATCTAATACAAAAGTATCTGCGCTTGCTGTTGACCGTGAGGCACTCCTACGTGATGCCCTGGGGGCTTCCCTTGGCGAATTTGTAGTAGGCCGCCTGCTCCATGTTTACGAACCGATTGTCAATGCGGAGTTTCTTGCGATGATTGAACAGACTTACAAGCGGCGGGTTATCTTGGAGGAAGTACGCGATATCTTAGAATCGACCGGCTTGCTCGGCACAGAAATAATCTTTCCGCTAGACTTTATAGCATTTTCAAAGATAAGGCGCAGGATGTCCCTCTATGCAAGCGCAGCGTATAGCTACTACAAGACGTACACTACTTCCAAGCGCAACATAGAGTTTGCACTTGAGGGCTACCATAAGGCAGTAGCAGATATTATTGCAGAGGATGACGAAATTTTTGCCACAAGGCAGGATGGTCTTTTACAGATATCCGACAAGCGTATATTTCTAGAAAAAAGACGAACCCGTCTAAAGCTTACGAAAAGGCTCCGGGAGTTCAGCTCATATTTTGTGCACACTTATGCTGGAAGAAAAGTCATGCACTTTGCTGTCAATGAAGCTGAATCCAAAATCCGGCGTCGTGTAAGGCCAACAATGAAACCGCCTGATTTTATGCTATCCCCAAAGAAGGTGTACTGGAGACTGCCTGAAGGCAGACTAATAGTCGATGGCAGAAATTGGCTTGATGATCTAGCCGGACATGCTGGCAGTTACTCTATTTCAAAAAAGACGCGGCTTGGAAACAAGGATAGCAGAACCACAATGTATCTGATAAAGCATGACTCTAACGAATACAAAATTGCAGTCAAAGAACTTGCAAAATCAAAAACACTCATGTGGACAACGGTGGATCCATGGAGTGCGCCGGTAAAGAGGTTCAGGATGGATCCGCTCTTTAGGCTCGGCTCGGAATACAAGGCAATCCGATATATACGTAGCCTTGGTCTCCGCACGCCTATGATTGAAGCGGTTGTTCTTGATAGGAGACTGCTAGTGACACGATTTGTCGAAGGCTTAACACTAGCAGATGTGATGAGAGATTGTTGTGTGGATGGCAACGATGGTCTCAGTTTGATTTCTGAAGCTGGATCAGAGATTGCAAAGATCCACAGCACTGGCGCAACCCTCGGCAACATCAAACCCAAAAACATCATTGTCAGCGAAAAGGATCTCTACTTTACCAACGTCGAGCAATTTATCTTTCAGGCCGGCGATCCAGCATGGGACATTGCGCAGTTCATTAGCTGGGGCCTGAAGGGTACACGCAACGGCAAGATGGCAGCTACGATAACAAAGGAATTTGTTGAAGGATATATGAGTGTTGGAGACCCAAGTAATATCTCGCGCCTTGCTAATAGCAAGCAGTATATTGAATCCTTTTATCCTGTGCGTGTACCATCAATAGTACATACGATCAAAAAAGAAATTAAGGCTATTGCGGGCTAGTTTTTTTACCTTTTCGCCTTCTTAGCGCTTTCAGTGTGAGTGAACTCAGTAAAACTGCACTTGCCACAGGTAAACCTGTTCTTGTGCTCAGCCATGAAAGTTCCTTTGCCGCAGCGGGGGCAATCGCGCTTGCTCCTTGTTACCTTATCCCCTTGTACATTGTAGAACTTGTATATGGCGACCTCACCTTTGCCTTGACCCTTTTTATCCGCCATTACCTCTTGCCACCTCTTGCAGCACCACTCTTTGAAGTAGCAGCTTCTTGCTTAGCTTTAAGTTTGGCAGCTTTTTCTTCATCAAGTATCTTCTTCCTTTCCTCCCTTGAGAGCGTCCTCAGCAGCCTGTAGCGTGGTAGCTGTCTTGCCGCCTCATTTTCATCGTCATAAACATATAATACAGCGTGAACATCGATCATGCCAGTTTGACATCTAAGGTTTATCGGAATAACTTGCTTTTTATTGACACTGAGCTGGTTGGCTATTTTCTCGGCAGCCTGAGTTCTATTAATTTTGCCGGCCGCTCCCCTGAAAAGCACCTTTAGCTCACGTCTGTTCAACAGCGAGTTCCTGCGATCCTCTAACAATGCAACCTCCTGGGCAGACAAAGCAAACAGAGTGCTCTGTGCAACCCATTTAAGTATTTGCTTATCTCTGTACGAAAATCAAATATACTCATCTTTTGGAGATGAATAAGAATGAAGCCATTCTTTCAGGAATTTTGCGACAAGGTGATCACCATTCACAAAACGATCAGGTTTGCCGGCATTGCTGATGGAGACGGCCACCTCGTGGCAATAGCAGAACGGAAAGGCCTCAAACCCCTACTCAATCCGGAGGAGCGGGCACAATATGCAATCACAGCCGCTACTCGCCAATATACGCGCCTTAGATGGGAGTATATGCTTGGCAAGATCAACTATGCCATGTCAAACTACGCCAAGCTCGTCAGGGCGACGATTCCCATTGCTGACGAGAATAGTCGCCTCTTTTATGTGCTCCTGCTATCATTTGACCAGGAGGCAGGGCAAGGCGTGCACGAGATAATAATGGAAAAGATAATACCCCTTGTCCGCAAGAACACCGACAAGTTCCTGAAGGATGTCTAGCCTGTCTTGAATGGTGTATTTGGAAATACGATCTTGATAGGCTGCCGAAATGCGGGATGCACCATTACAAGCTCACCTTTATTGAGTCTGACTATGTTTGCCTTTGTGGTTTCGTCTATCATTGAGTAGGGTGGCGTCGACAGTTCAGACATGCCCAGTTTGGCAATTATGTGCATGCCCACGCCTTCATGCAATACTGGATCGACAGTGCTTTTAAACTGCTGAGCAGAGAACAGGATTGTGCCCCGTGACCTACCCGAGACTACTGTCCTCATTACCTGCTCGGCTATAGCCGATGTGCTCCGTCCAGATCGTGGGATGAACCTGTTGATCTCATCAACAAAAATCAGAATGTGCTTGGGTCGTTGGCCGCTCTGCCTTGACGAGTACATCTCGTCGATGCTCTTCATTACATCTCCTACTACAAATCCCTGTTCCTCTAAAGTAGGTATCATTGATATGTCAACGACAAAAATGTTGCCTCGTCTGATTTTTTTGATCTCTTTGCCAAGATATGTACTCGTTAGCTTTTTGTCTATAAACATGGGAGACTTGCGAAACCTTTGGACATGATCAAGGAAGCGAAGAAGCGTGGATTTATGAGCCACCACCTCCTGAGGGTAGCCTCTGAATCCGAGCAGATCGCTCCATGTGCTTACCGGCTTGCTACCGGTGAGCAACGGCCATGCCTCATAGATGTAATTCAGTACAGAAGAAACGTTATAGTTATCGTCGTTAGTTCCAAACAGCAAGTCCAATCTATCGTATACGTCCTCTAGTCCAAAGGAATATGTCTTCGAGTTGCTCGGCACAGCAACAGAGTTAGCCATACCATCTTTTCCCCTCGGCAAAAAATATGTGACATTTTCAAACGGCTTGATATCGAGGTCAAGTAACTCGAACAGCTTCCTTGTCTTTTTGTTAATCTTCTTTTCTTCGTCAATGTGAAGCAGATTCTCTTCCTTTGTGTTAAAAATTATCATAGCCGCATCGTCCTGCCTATCTTTTACAAGTCTTTGATAGACAGATTGGAGCAGAAAAAATAGATATGATGTTTTTAAGTTCCCGGAAATGCCGGCTGCATTTACATGTGCTGTGTCAGGTCCAAGCAGGTATGAAACGTCGAGTGATATCGGCACCTGCAGACCATTTGTAATTTCTATTATTCCAGCAGGGATGGGATTTTGCATCTCTGGTATTCCAAGGGCAAATATCACCTCCTTTTGATTGGCAAACCTGACAGGCTTGGCTGCTCCGACAGGCATCCCTATAGTTATAGTCTTTGTTGAATTGTTTTCTATCCCCGTATTTGCCATAATAGCGACCCTGGCTGCTGTCCCGACTTCTTCCAAAGCCTGAAGCTCCTTTACCATACCGATAGTTCTTGTGTTGAAAACGTGTCTAACTGTGACAAAGTCAAAGGGGTTTATTATGATGTTGGGATTGATATTAAACCAAAAACTGTCCATGGTGTTTGGAAACCTGTCAGACGCTAGCGTCTTGCCAATATCTTTATCCTTGCCGTTCTTGTTCCGGTTCTGCCGGACAAGGTTGGGTTCTTGCATGCTAGATTAATAAAAACATTGTATTTGACTATCACTCTCACAATTAAAACTGGATTAACATCGTCGCCTTTGTATTTGTCGGTTAATTTTAACTGCTTGCTTTCACATTACGTCTACTATTGACCTCTTTGTGATCAACTCTAATATTACGTGGTTTTTTGAACTTTTGTTTAGACTGTTGTCTACTTAGGACTTCTGCAAATTCACTTCTTCATACTCTGACTCTGCTGACAAACAAAAAGAAAAAAGATTGTTTTTACTTATTTGATCCAGCAGCACCCTGCTCGTACTGGTCGCCTGTTTCAGCTGCACCAGCTGTTCCCTTTGCCATTCCTTTGCGCCTTGCTATCTCACTAGCCTCCTCGGGGCTCGTTCCTGTCTGCCCTGATTCCGTAATCTTTTCTTCCATTTCACGCTTGACAGCTGTTGGTTCGTGCTCTTTTATCTTAGCAGGCGTCATGGGTTCTTTTTCGCGGTATTCTTTTAATGGATCATCCTTTCTCTTAGCTTCTGTTCCTGGAGCGCCTTCCTCATAGTTTCTTTCTTGATCGGACATGCTTCTGGTGGCATCAATAACTATTTACTGATTATGAAACAATGCAAGGGTATGATATATTATAAAGCAGAAACGGCTGTACCGTCGAAAAATATGCTAAGCTCATCCCTTAGATACGTAGGTGCAGCCTAAGAAATCTTCTTTTGAGGTAGGGTTCAAATCATCCACCCTGTCCATTTCTTCCTGCTCTGGAAATACGGTATTGAATTGAGCTTGTTTTAGGCGGTTGTTGTCTGACAAATTTAGCAGCAATATCCTTAAACATCTAATAAAAGCTAGACAGGACTTCGACCATACTACACACGTTCAACACTTCTGATAGAAGATGTTGTGCCTTCTAGCAGAGATGCACATTATTCCATCATATTTGAATACCTAATCCAGAGTTGCCGATCTAATGACTCCTGAAGGGAAACATGAATCTGAAAATAATGCCAATGAGCTATCCTCTTCATTTTTTGGTACTCATATATATTGACCGATATTGGCTGCCTTCTTTATAACAAAAATTAGGACTGATTTCTAGTAGAACTCTTGTCTAGCTTTATTTGCACGACATACCACTGCCATTGTTACTAGAAAAAATATGATGCGATTGCCTATAATCTTGGTAACTAATGAGCAAGATGATGTCAAGCAGCCCTCAAAAAGGGCATATGATCTATTCTCCTCCGCTCGGAGCAGCAGCCGACTAGGTCAAAAAAAGCAGAGAGTGTATCTGGCGAGGTATTCTCAGTATCTACACTCACATTGCAAAGATGGTGAAAGGTCTGATGAAATATAGAGATAGAACAGAGATTATTGGCTTGATTTTACAAGCTGTAGAAGGAGAGCCACTTACACGCTCTAAAATCATGTATCAGGCTATGCTCAATTTCAAGCAAGCAACTGATGTCACAGCATTCCTGGTACAACAAGGTTTGATGAAATACCTGATGTTGGATAGAAAATATGCTATCACTGACAAAGGCAGACAATTTCTAACGGTATTTAATGAGACTAACAAGTTGCTTGCAACATCCAATGATGATGATAATATCACAGCTGGCTATCTACAAGTGCAAAACCAACAACTACAAGAGGTGGCGTCACATAAATAACGATAATAATGAAAAAAGGATCTTTACATGTGGTTGCACAGTAGAGTGGCAATTAGACAAAATCAAGTTTACTGATTGCACTAAACATTCAGACAAAGGAGCAAAAGTAAGAGCCGTAGATATGATAACCATAACTGGATGATATTTTTCATGGCAGTCCACATCCTCTAATCATTGCCACTACCCCGAATATCTGGGCTATTCCTGCTTCTATGAAAAATATATTAACATTCAGGTTAATTTCTAATACATTCAAACCTTGGATTAGGTGTAATTGCCAGCTATTGCTGTTGTTACTGCTGCGGCATGGTATAGACCTTTTTGATTAAGATAGGATACCGCTGTAAAGTAAGTTGATGATAATCAGAATATTTTCCACAGCCATATTTTTTAGCTATGGTTTTTCTATATCCTTTATTATGCTTGTAGATTGTCATTGGAAATGATATGGTGGAAAAAGAAAGGCTTGAAGAACAGATAGGTGAAGTTTTGGGTCTGGAGATGGCTGCTCAAAAAGCAGTGGAGGAGTTATCAACAAAAGGGCTTTTGGAGAAAGGAGGATTAAAAGGTAAACTTCAGCAAATGAAGAATGAGGCTGGAGACCATCAGAGAAGGATCGAACAAGTCATGCAAGGAGTTGTAGAGTTAGAAGGTCTAGATCAGCAAAGCATCAGACAAAACGCCGAAGAAACATCGCAAAAAGCATCCCAAATGATGCAGACCTATCTTGGCGAGGACCCTGACACACTTGACGCACTTGAGTTTCTATGCTTGGCAGAAGCTGGAGAAGTTACACACTATGAAGTATTGGATGAGCTATCCAAGGAAGTAAAAGATAGGAAACTTGCATCTGAAGTTACGTCTATCTTGGGAGAAGAAAAGCGACATCTCCAGCTTTGCACACAGCTTGCAAGGGAAAATAGCAGCGGTTGATGATACCTCCTTAGGCGAGTCAACACAGACTAACTATTTAACCGCTTTTTTAATTAATGTGTTAGTCTTGATTCGCACGTGCGATTATCACCATTTCGACATAACATGATTCTTAACTGCTGCTGCAGAAGTGGACATATACTACTGGAAAATGACCTAGACATGCTTCATGTTCTGATGGTTTCACGTATTTGGCTAACAGAAAAGTATGTGCTCCTGAATTTCTAAAGATATTCGAAGAAAGGGATCATCATTATGCTATTAGCCTACCCCACCATTCTAACACATTATTTTTGGTTGGACTTTAGAAATAATATATCTATACCACGATACTATTGCGCTCTTTAGATAATTTTTGGTAAGTCTTTAAGATTGATGATGACTACATGTTTGAGAAGTTATATGATGACAAATCCATCTTCAGTATTGAAAACAATCATTGTTATGACAACAATTGCAGCACTTACGACCATTGGACTTTTCCCATCAATGTCTGGCGGGATGGTACAAGCTCAATCTACAGCCGCCCCACAAAGCGGTCAATCTACTCCACCAACGCCAAAAGAACAACCTGACGTGGCACAGCAATTTACTTTCAACCCTACAAGCTTGCCATCTACTAACATAGAGCAATGTGTGGGATATGCCAAAATCCTAGTAGGAAAAGCGATACCTGACTACAATATGTGTGATTTGGTTGTATACAGACAGGCACCAGTGGTTGCCAGAAGCGATGGAATGATAATGAACAACTTTTCTGGTATGGGGCATTATATTGAGTTGATTCCTGCCGCACAATTTCTCA
>JBJMEE010000137.1:0-10644 GCA_045809585.1 Nitrososphaera sp.
GTTGAGAAAAAGTAAGGTATAGTCTACTGATATTATCATGATGTTACCTTGTTTATCTACAGGCAGGCAATAGAGGTCGCCAGCTTTGGCAAGTCCTTCATCAAAAGGTGTTCTTCTTGTTCACGGAGCATGGACGACCATTGTATGCCTATCTACGGGCTAGTTTTGTTCATCCCTAGCACCATTGGTCAAATAATATACGAATATATTTATTGAGCGTATAATGATCTCACTGTCGAATGGCGGGAGAAGTAATTGCAAACTTTGACTTATACGCGATGGTTGCCGTAGGGCTGTTCATCGCAGGCATATTCGCGGTGATGGTTTATGAAAGATCAAGCGCAAAAGCAAAACGAGAACAACAACAACAGCAGCGCACCGGAACAGCTGCAGACACTGAAAAGTGACAACCACTACCATCCTGCAGAACATATTATTCTAGATAAATTCAAAAAAGAGGGATTTTCCTCTCTAACTACAATACAGCTCAAGGTACTGCCGGTCATTTCAAGGAAGATAAACTGTCTGCTGGTCGCTCCTACCGGCTCTGGCAAGACTGAAGCAGCCGTCTTGCCCGTGTTTACTATGCTCGCTCACCAAGAGCATAGTACCGGCACAATAAGGGCAATATACATCACGCCCTTGCGTGCGCTCAATAATGATGTCCTTCGCCGTATCATGCGGTATGCACAGTCAGAGGGCCTAAGGATTGAAATCCGGCACGGCGACACTACCGCTTTGGCAAGGAAAAAGATAGTTGAAAACCCTCCTGATGTACTGATAACAACACCTGAGTCTCTTGGAATAGTTCTGACAAGTGACAAGATGTTGACAGCTCTAAAGGGCCTACAGTGGGCAATCGTAGATGAAGTGCACGAGCTGGTGGCTAATGAGCGCGGAGCTCACCTTTCAATAAGTCTTGAGCGGCTGCAGGCCATATCCTCGCAGCCCGTCACAAGGATAGGGCTTTCTGCCACGGTAGGAAATCTAAAACAGACGGCCCAGTTTATTTGCGGCTCTGGTAGGCGAGGCGCGGTGCTTGTTGATACTGCAAGTCGCGGCTATGATATCGACGTCAGGTTTGTAAAGGGATCACTCAACAATGTTGCCCACTTTGTTACGGAATATGTCAAGACCAACAACATCGAGGGCACGATCCTATTTTTTACAAATACAAGGGATGAGGCGGAATACCTCGGCACAATCCTGAAGAACCAGAGTGATATCAAAGTGGATGTCCACCACGGCTCACTTTCAAAGGAAATGCGCGAAGAGACAGAGCATACGCTTAGGTCTGGCATGGCAGGAATTGTTGTATGCACAAGCTCACTTGAGCTGGGTCTTGACATTGGTTCAGTCGATCTTGTTATTCACTATGGATCGCCTCGGCAAGTTTCAAAATTGATGCAAAGGATCGGCAGGAGCAGGCACAACCAAAGAAGCTTTGCAAAGGGCCTGATTGTGACTAACAACCCTGACGATGAGATAGAGTCACTTGCAATAATTCGCCGCATGAAAAAAGGGTCAATTGAAGAGCAAAAGATACATGAAGGAGCGCTTGATGTGATGGCGCACCATCTAGTTGGACTTGCAATGCAGAGTCGCGAACCAGTTAATGTGGATGATGCATACTACATCATAACTCGGGCTTATCCGTTCAGAAACATCCGCCTCTTTGATGTTGAAAGCTGCCTTGACATACTGGCCGGCCATCACGTTATCAAGTACGAGCGCGAAGCCCGTACCTATATTCGCAAGATAAAGGCGTACAAGTACTACTTTGAGAATGTCTCGATGATACCTTATGTTCTGAAGTTTGAAGTCATTGATTCGATAAGCAAGCGCAGGATAGGCACGCTTGACCAACAGTTTGTTGGCGATTATGGAGAAAAAGGTAATGTTTTTGTGCTCAAGGGATCGCAGTGGCGAATACTGTCTGTCGATGAAGCGCGGCTAGTCGTAAACGTTGAGCCTCTGCGTGGCGCAGCGATTAACATTCCCTACTGGGTAGGCGAAATGATCCCAGTTGATTTCAAGACTGCAGAAGAGGTGGGAGTCATACGCAACCAGGCGGTATCTGGTCGGATCAAACTGTCCACGCCCATAATGGACAGCGCACTGAAGGTGCTTAAGGTTATACCGGATTCAAAGAACATTGTGGTTGAAAGCTATGCTTCGCGCAACATGCTTGTAATGCATTGCGCGCTCGGGTCAAAGGTGAACAACACTCTTGCATCCCTTTTATCTACAATATTGTCATCGCAGATTGGCTACATTGTGGAGTCAAGGTCGGATGCCTATAGGATCATGCTCACCTCAAGTGCAAGAATAGCACAAGGCAGAATTGAATCAGTTTTAAGCGATATCTATGACCTCGAGCCTGTTATTATTGCCGCGCTGACAGGCACACATAACATCAACTGGAAGGTATGGATGGTCGCCAAAAGGTTTGGCATGATAAGTAAGGAAGCGGTGTATGACAAAAAGGTAGCACGCATGATCTATGACAGATATTCAAAGACGCCGGTGAGTGCCGAATCTATACGAGAACTGATACACGATAAATATGATATACCGCAGACCCAACAGGTGCTTGACGGCATAAAGCAAGGCAAGATCACGATCCACTGGCTTGAAGTGAATGAATTTTCAGATCTTGCAAAGCCGATAATAGAACATTCAGCAAAGATGGCTGGGGCCATGCCTCTGAGCATTGAGAAGGGAGTTATCGAGCTTGTCAAAGAACGGCTCGAAAAAACTAAGCATCGTCTTGTATGCATACGCTGTGGTAAGTGGGAGCGCGTAATGGAAACCAAGGATGCGCCTGAAGAAATATCATGCCCCAAGTGCCGATCACGTCTTGTCAGTGCTACGTTCTGGTCAGATGATGAGATGTCAAGGATAATTCAGAATCGCCTTGCTGGTGGTAAGCTGACATCTGAGCAGAACCACAAGTTTGAACGCGCATGGAAAGTAGCGTCACTTGTTAACAACTTTGGTAAGACAGCATTAATAGTGTTATCCGGCCACGGAGTTGGTGCTGACACTGCAGCAAGGATCCTGCGCAACTATGTCGACGACGAACACGTATATAGGAGCATATATGAAGCAGAAAAGCAATATGTCATTACGCGGGGATTTTGGAGCGATTAGCCAAATGAATGAATGCTAGATGATGATGATGCTGGCATCAATTAATCAATCAATCAATCATTCATTCATTCATCCTCTTGAATATAGTCTACACCACCACTATACGAGCGACCACTAGGAAATAGGCTGGTTGTTCTTTGTCCTTTCCCAAATGTCTGCTATTATCCCAGGTAAGGTTTGCTCTATAGAGCCGTTAAATCTAGTCTGCCATAATCTGGCAACGTATTCGCCAGCAGTAGTTTTGTTCTCAAGCCGCTTTTCGAGTATGTTCAGAAAATCCGGTTTAATTCCAAGGTCGGAAATGCCCTTTCGTGCATATGCAAGCTGGCTCCTGACTGTTTCGATGATGTTAAAATGTGTTTTGGCATTAAAGCCTGATCTTACAACAGCCTGCCGCTCCTCCCTGGCAGCTGGCAAGGGGCGCAGCTCTCGTTCTTCGTGGATAGCCCTGTGCAGGTAGCCAGTGAAAAACTCTATCATTGCCATCATCGCTTTTGGGGTCGGTTGTACAGACATAACCCTTGTCTCAACTCTATAAAGACTAGAGTTGATCCGAATACGAGCGTCGTCATGACGCTCTTTCACCAGTTCAAAGTAGTCCTTTGCAACCACAGGCTTTCTTGAAATAATATAGTCAATGTAATCTTCTACACCGCCGAGGTACCGGGATATGCTTGGGAATCCTGAGTTTTGCTGCTCTGACTGATCGTAGAGATAAATTCTTGGCTCGTGGAGCGAAAACACCCTGCCAGCGAAAAGTCTGCTATTTGCTCCAAGCAATATCACCGACGGGATTAAATTCAGAATGTGGTTAAACATTTGCGCAGTAAAGTTGGGGTCTTTCCCTTGCAAATGGAGATGGAAGCCCTGAATGGCAGCTGCGACATGGAGCGCTTTGAACTTTTGCCCGTCAATTTCTACGTCAGGGATTCTATTCTGCCATCTCGCAAGCCGTAGATAACGCGGTTTTTTTGTGATAAGACCGGCCTTTAAAATATGAGGCGACGGGTTCGATCCTAAAAATACCGGGAATACATCGTTTTTGTAGACCTTGTTGACGATTAGGTCAAGGTGCTCTATGAATTGTTCAAACTGAAAATTCAGTTGTGCAAGGCGGTCAAAGGAAACCGGCTCTGTTCTGTATTCAAGCTGGCATATGCCGTATTCAAAGTCGATATCATGATATTGTCGTAGGAGCTCGATAACGGGTTTTGCGTCAACTGGTGTCCCCTTGCCATCGATAAGACATATCTCGATCTCTACTCCTACCTTGAAGTTCTCGTCAATTCTTGAAGCATGGCTATGAACCCGCGCCTTGAGCTCCTCTGCCTGCTTTATGATGTTGCTGGCTGCATCTAATGTACTATCCACCACGACAGAAATTACTCAATTGCTTAATTTGGCTTTCTAGCTCAGCTTAGTGATTGAAGAATATGACCGCAGAGTTAGCTCTGCCTTGCCTTCGCGCCCTGCTCCTGCAGTGACACCAGCTAGCCTTATCCTGTCGCCTACACTCAGCTTGTTGACGCCAGCGCTCTGGTTACGCCACCCAACTAGCCTGATCTCGCCTGTGTCATCGCCAAGCAGGGTAGACGTCATAGGTACGGTCTCGCCTGACTTGGTGTTCACTTCTGCAGTCTCCGGCGCCTGAAGGACGATTGCTTCAATGATGTAAGGATCCTGTGAAATCTGCAAGTCCTGTATCTTTCTCTCAAATTTTGACTGTTTTGGAAATGACATGTCATCGCCCTCGTCCGTCAATCTGACATACGAATCGTCCTTTGATAGCGTGATTGAATTGCCAAATATCCTCGAAGGCACACACTCGATCATTACACCTTCATTCAACTGCTTGGAGCTGATAAGCGAATTATCCACTGTAAGTATAAGAGGGCTACCAGCCCTGTCTACTGCAAGGCACACGAAGCTTCCTCTCCCGGTTTCTTCGCCGATAGAGATGACTCGAAGCGGCATTACCTCCACATCTTCTTGAGAACTTGAGAACTGCAGCGTTGTGCCTTCATCGCCATGGATCTCGAAGTCGCCGCTGCCATACTGTGGATTACCCTGCTTTACTCGAACACCAATGAGGTGCACCCTAGAACCAGTCTTGAAGACCTTGGGAACACTTGATTCATCAACATTCCAGATGACTGCTCGAACCGAGTGGGTGCCTGCTTCATTTGAGAGTTGTAGCTGGAGAGACTTGTTAACCTCACCTCTTGCATTGACAAAATCAGTTACCCGTGGGTTAGAATTGACGATACCAGAAATGACAGTATTGTCCTGCAGAGAATTTATAGCATCAACTGTAATAGTCAGCGAATCAATTGTAGGGATAGATGAATCATCAGGCACAGTCTCGATTGTACTATAGTTCCCGAGGTTGATCACTGGCTTGCCGTCAAGACCTGCCCTCACGTAACCCTTCACTATCTTAATCACGTCGCCGGCCTGCAGGCCCATTTCATCCGGTATCGTCGTGTGTTTGTCCCACAGCTTAACCTTGACCTTTGCATCTTTGTCGTATATCACAAGCGTACGGGTGGCAGCCTGCTCGTTGCTATCCCTTTTGGTGAACCTGTGAATAGGGTAAATGTTCATGATCCTGCCTACGACTGTGGCCTCTTTTGCTCCTATGTAAATGTCCTTGAGGCCTGTTTGCATCTTGGAAGCGTTGTCAAATGATACCCCAAGGTCGGCTGCAACAAGAAAAAGGGCCCCTTGGTCAGTAAGATAGCCGGCGCCTACCTTGCGCTTTTTTTCGTCAATCAAGTCTCTTACCTGCTCTGGGTTCAGCTCAGGGCGCTGTCGGAGAAGGATCTCTAGCATTCCCTTAAAATCGTGGGACGACGACAAGCTTGCAATGAACCTCCAGTATGAAAGAATTAATGCTATTCACTTGCCTATATATTTTGAGAGAAGAGACTGAGAGAGAATCAGTTTATCCTGAAATATTCTTTCAATGACGGTTTATGCAGGAAGTCGATCTGATGGAATAGCGATGCGCTTGGACACCTGCAGTCACAGTATCACAAAAACAGTGCACATCCATACCCTGTGCTTTCTGAAACGGTTGCCCGAGCTGTCTTTGGATAAAGGCAGAAATTAGACTTTTTGCACACTATCTGAGAATGGAACTATGCGTCCACGTTTCTGACCTGCGCAAAAGCTATGGACATATGCATGCAGTAGATGGAATATCATTTGATGTGGAATATGGTAAGGTATTTGGCTTTCTTGGTCCAAACGGCGCAGGCAAGACTACGACTATAAGAGTGCTCACTACTCTTGTCAGTCCAACTTCGGGGCTGGTGAAGATCTTTGGCCAGGATGTTGTGAAGCACTCCCGTGAAATTAGAAAGCGGATGGGAGTCGTGCTGCAGGAGCCTAGCTTTGAGGCTAACCTGAAGGTAGACCGCGCACTTGATCTGTATGGCCTCATGTGGGGCATGCCAGGCGAAAAGAGGCGCGACAGGGCAAGGGAGCTCTTGGAAAAATTCGAACTTGTATCATTCAGCAATATAAAAAACGATGAGCTGTCCATAGGCCAGCGTAAGCGCGTGCAAGTTGCAAGGGAGTTTATGCATGACATGGATCTGCTGTTCCTAGACGAACCAACTGTAGGTCTTGATCCATCTGCAAGACGAACATTACTTGATTATGTCAAAAAGCATGTTCAAGGTGGGCTGACTGTATTTTTTACAACCCACATCATGGAAGAAGCAGAATATTTGTGCGATGAAATAGCGATAATTAATAGAGGTAAGATAATCGCTACTGACACACCTGCTGGCCTGAAGCAAAAGTATGGAGGTGTCAAGGCAGTAGAGGTCAAGCTAAAGGATTCAACGGCGCAGTCCGTGAAGCAGATCATCGGGCAGATAGCTGACGGCTCTGTAATTGAGATGACAGCACAAGATACAATAAGGATAAGGTCGGCAGAGCCTCAGGAGATGCTAGTCGAGATAATCGCGTCGCTTTCAAAAAATGCAGTTCAGATAGAAAGTGTCTCTATGAACCCGCCTACGCTTGAAGAAGTGTTTCTCAATGTTATTGGGAATGAGAACGGAAACGGGACCTAGATCTTCATTCTCATCATCGAAAGCGTGGCAAGAAAGAATACGGCTGCAGTCGCAGCTGCGATGATACCAACTTCAATATTGGTAAATAGATCTATGTTGTTAAAAATCCCTGCCCTTGTAATATCAACGATGTAGGTCAGAGGGTTGACATAAAATGCAGTGCTCAGTGGTTCCGGCACTCCCTGCGTTGGATAGAACGCAGTGCTGACAAATGAAAAGAATAGGAACACACTGTTGACTATCACATTGAAACCCTCGCTGCTCTTCAATCGTGTAGATATGATTATTGCGATAGAGCCAAAGAATATTGCACCCGTTATAAGGGCATAGAGCACGTATAGCGACCCGACAAGAGTAGGCTGCGCGCTTCCAACAAGCGTTGGTGTGCCCGCTATGAGGATAAGCCCTGCGCTTGCAAGACCCATCAGCATGATGGTGATGATGGTGCCGGCAATATACTCAATCCTTGCAAACGGCATCACCAGTATCTGCTGGAACATACCGTTCCGCTTGTCATTCCATATAATGCTGCCGGCAATCGTGCTGCTATTCATCATGTTAAAACCGATCATGCCTGCAGCCAAGTATGCTGGATATGGTACAGTTGTATTGCCCATTGGGACGCCCTGGTTCCCTATGAGTGCCGAATATGAATAACCTGCGATAAAGATGTAGACTAGGGGAAATACGACTTGCCACACGAGGAAGACCTTATCAATTGAAGCCACAATGTTTCGGTACAGCAGTATTGCAACGGCATTCATTAGCAATCGCTAGCTCTTTTGATGATTGAAGTATATTAACGATGATGAGTTGAAGCGGTTCTGTCAAATCGGCGTCGAATGCTGCACGCAATGCTTCTTCCTGTCAAATTCTTCGCATGGAGAGTGTTTAATTGGCAAGTAAACGATGCGCCGCTTAAGCTACCAGAATTTGTTAGAAAATACAAAAAGCATAATGACGCTTCATGCGTGCTTACGTATCGAATCGAAGCAGACAACGATAGTTTAGAAAAGCACCTTCTGCAGAAGGTGCTTTCTTTCGCAAAAAAGAATGATGAAAAAATTTCAAGAGAGGTTGAAGAACTAATGAAGCTACACAAGAAGACCACCTCAAAACGTCTGGTCAAAGAGCCTATTGATTACAGGCTACCGGAATGGTTTTACAAGGGAAAGCTTGCTAACAGCCAAGCTATCGCACTGTTAGTTTACTTCATAGACAAACCTCTAACCACTGCTAGATTGACTGAATTAATCAACAAGGAATGGAGAAAAATAGATTTGCGAAACATCTCAAAGCACCTCACATCAAAAGGAAAGTCCCTGTGTGGTTATACTATCTGCGATAAGATACTCAGACATACACATTAAGTGCCTATGGCAAAAAGTGGGCAGAAGAAGAGATGATACCGACTGCAAACAAAATCAATAAAGAAAAACAGCGAAGCTGCTGAAAAAGAAATGCTGGGCGCAGAATAGAGCTCGCTGAGTTATGTTTCAAGAATCAGACATGAAATATGTGAGTCCTTGCATCTCAATTTTCTGTGTCCTCGCTTACCTAAATTGCACCAGGGACATGTCTGCTCTCGTCTATTATTCAAAGTATGATAAATCGCCTGCGCTCGAGGGGGTAGTTTTTAAGTGGTACAAAATTCTAAAATGGAGAGGTAGATTTAGGCTCGACGGGGGCGTTGTCAATATAGTTTCAGCATTTAAAATAAAAAAAGGATAGGTGATGCCCCTATGCCTGGGAGACCAAATACCGCGTATAGATGTCTTTGCCCCTATGTTGAATTTTTAGAAGAGTAGGACCCTCAGGTAGGAGACAGAACCGCCCGAATACAGGAATCCGACTGATTCAGGATATATTCCTTCATCCAAGCAGGGGAAAAACTACGTTGTAGAGCCTGCGCGAGGCTTCTTGAATTTTCTAAAGAATGTATATCACTTATTGTCAATAAATCGGTGATTCAGAGAAGCATATTTAGCGCATATGTGTCACATTCGATTTCAGATGCCTTCAATTTTTAGTAAAGCATCCGAAGAATTTGACAGGAAGAAGCATTGCGTGCAGCATTCGACGCCGATTTGACAGAACGTTGAAGTATAATTCATATGCTCTGAGAAATTGGTCATTTGCACATTGTTCTGCGAATCAAGAATTGATCGTTAATATTGACTAGATTTAAATAACTTGCAACCGAAGCCTATGCACAAAAATATCATGATTGCTGAAGACATGAGTGAAAAAAAGCTGCGCGGCTCTGGCGGTTACGCTATTGCAAGAGTAACAGACGAGGAGCAAAAGAAGGGAAACCTTGGGGGTCCCGAGCTGTTCTTGGCCGGTATTGGCAGGCTTGACGAGGACAGGTTTGTGAAACACTATTGCAACAAATGTGAAAAAGCGTACGAAGGTACACCAGCATTGGTATTTGAAAATCCAAATGAAGAGCTTGGAGAAGGCGTCACACTTATTGAAAAGGGTGAGTACAAGTGCAAGACATGTAATTCCACAATTGCACAATATCGCAAGTTCGATGCTCCTGCCCAGACAGGGCAGCAGCAAGAGCCTACTACTCCTGTTCAAGTACCCGCCTCAAGGGTAGAAGAAGAGGAAAGCCCAGCTTCTTCTTCTTCTTCTTCTTCTTCGCCTGACTTCGTTGTTGCCCCAACAACAACAACATCAGCAAGTACTACAATTACAAGCGATATCTTTTTTCCAATGCAATCTCTTGTTGGCATGTCTGCCTACGATAGCGAGGCGATGCTAATTGGAAAGGTTGAGCAAATAGGTCTGCGCAAGGTTGGTGGTGGAGGAAACGCGCATATAGCGATCAAGATAGGTGAAAAAGAAGTACCGTGGGACGGCATCTCAAAAATAGGAGATATTATCCTGCTCAAAAATGCTGAAGCCGCACCTGCAGCAGCTGGAGGCAAGTGCTCTGCTTGCGGCTATCAAAACGAATCTGATGCCGCATTTTGTGCAGAGTGCGGCACGAAGCTCTAGCAACTACTACCACTACATGAGTATTATTCTGGCGTCGACCACTCTGGCCCCTTTTCCTACTTCGAGCACCAAAAGCGGGTTGATGTCAAATTCCTTTATCTCTGGAAAGTCGACGACGAGCTGAGAGAGCCGCTGGAGTGAATCTGCGATTGCTTTTAAATCGGATGATTTTTCTCCTCTTACACCCTTTAGCAGCTTTATAGTCTTGATGGACTCCACCATGTTTATCGCTTCTTGCTCGTCAATTGGCGCGACTCTAAATACAACGTCTTTGAGCACTTCGACATAGATACCCCCGAGGCCAAACATGATGACTGGTCCAAATGTTGGATCTTGGCTTGCTCCAAGTATGGTTTCCTTGGCAGACTTGACCATTTCCTGAACAAGCACACCCTTTATC
>JBJMEE010000138.1:0-17183 GCA_045809585.1 Nitrososphaera sp.
TAATAAACTGGCTGTAGCTGACTTTATTTTATTATTTAAAATAGGATCCGCCGTGAATTGCTGCGTTTCCCCCCTCCTTCTCCCTGTCTGACAGGTAGGCTTTCCCACTCGATTGACAAATGACCTTATCAATTATGATGATTGTTCTCTGATAGTTAACCTTATCATCGAACAGTATAACTATTTGATTAAACAATATGTAATGTCATAACAATGCGGGTATGGGATATTGAGGCTGACATACTATGCAACAACCATTTGTTAGGAGAGCATAGAGAAATCCATGCGATTTGGATGATTTTGACAGAAAATAAGAAGGGATATTCGCATCATCCTGAAACCTTGCGTTGGAAAGGCAAGCTATTGGCACTTTATAACAGACATCAAACGATAGTAGCAGAAATGATCAAACGCGGCTTTAGCCACAGAAGCACTCTAAAAAAGGAGCTGGCGACTGGCTCTAACATGCAATCTCTTTTTGTTGATCAACCAGATAGGCAGCGAATGATCTTGCTGAATAAGAGATGTAAATGCAAGTTATAAGACTCTGAACTTTTTTGATAAAATATCAGGGACAAGCAACCACAGCTCTATAGACAGAATTATGCATAACTATGCTCGATTTATGCATGAATCTTCGCTCAGAAGATTGAACTTTGCATTAAATATCTTGCCATGAAGTTACAACTTATTATGAAGGAAGCATTGTATTATTATTATTAGATGCAACCGTCAGACATTGAGGATATCCTACCACCGGAGAAAATAGCATTCATCGCTTACAATATCGGGATTTTTGAATCGGTTCAGAAGTTTGGCAACCTTATTACCAGTAGCAAAATAACTGGCGGGATGGATCCAGGCAAGGTAGCGGAGTTACTTGAGGAGACGCGGGCATTCTATGACGCAGAGATGATTGCACAGCTCATCAATGGGATGCTCGGCCAGAATAAGAGCATGAATCTTTCTTCCCCGCTGACAATTGGTAGGGTCACGGCAAGCCAAGTAGATTATGTCATAAGGCAACTGAAGGCAGCAGGCATATTCATTAATAAATAGCGCATTATCATCATAACACTCGTCAGTATTAACATAAGCAACCATTGGAGGAGGCCTTAATGATTCCTTGGTTGCATGCATGTGTGTTGCAATTTTTCAAAAGCCATTTCTGAAACTGATTCATGCAGTTATTAATAATTATAATTGTTTGACTGATAATTCTTCACTCGATTTTCGCTAGAGTAGAAATTCAAAATATTAAGATACTTGCTAGATTGCAATAGATTATGGGTCTGATAACATGGATAGCAATTGCAGTAATAGTCCTCGTAGTTATCGGGCTTGGGGCTGGTGTCTTCTTTTCGGGATTGATAAGGGGTGCTCAAATAATTGGGAATAACCCAGCAGTGCAAAACGTTACTCAAGAGGCTAAAGAATTTATCAACGGCAACTTGCAGGGGAGCAATAGCAGCAGCTCAAGTGTCTTGGTGATAACCACTAACGAGGCAAGATACAGAATCAGTGAGCCGGTGACAATCACAGTCAAGAATATAGGTGATGTGACGCTAAACTTTCCTAACTCTGCAGGGGGTTTAAAGATTCAGAATATGAACACTGGCCAGTTATACAATGTTCCTGCGGCCCAAGTAATAACGGCATTAGGACCGGGGGCATCTAGAATGATAACTTGGAATCAAGAGGACGGCAACGGCAACAATGTTCCAGCTGGAGATTATACTGCCACTGTACAGACTATATCATCCGCATCATCGGCTCAGAGCACCTCCTCATCACAGGTTAGCTTTGAAATTACAGAATAAGCACGGCTCCGCTGATGACTGTAGTCCACAGGCCATCTTTGTGGCCCTCTGCTGACTGGGTAAAGTTCTGTGTTCGATAGATCTTGTTTGAGAGTCTCCACTGCTCCTCTTTCTCATCCCATGCAAGGCTTGGATCGTTTGGCAGCCCGAGAGTAGTTGCAAGCATTTCCATTGCCATGTCCTCGGCATAGTCACCTGCCTTTTGCGCAGTTTCGCCGGTAGAGTGATGCTCGGACAGGTATCCGTGCTGGCTACCATCGACAGGTGTTGCCAGACCTATTGATGCTGCAATAAGCCGGTTGGGCTCGTTGGTGGCAGACCTTGCCATTATTATGAATACAATCTGTCCCGGCTGCAAGTATTTTCTTCCCTCCAGACGGCTGACAATTTTACAATGCGGAGGGAGTATGCTTGATACTGACACCAGATTGAGGTCTGCTATCCCCGCATCTCTTAGAGAGAGCTCGAAGCTAGTCAAATAGTCCTTGTGAATGCCTCTGCCCTTGGTAAAAAACACCGCCGTTGGGACGTTGCGCATAGGATTGGCAGTATTGAATTCTTGCTCTTCCATGCACAATGTCTGGCATATAACTCAAATTAGAATTAATATTTTATTACAACTATATAGCACAGCCGGGGGCTAGATCGGAGCGTTGAAGATCAGCGCAATGCCAGTTGGTAAGAAGTTAACGGTAAAAGTAATGGGCATAATCAACACCAGCCCTGAATCCTTCTACAAAGGCTCGGTCAAGACTGACGAGCAAGAAATAGCAGCAACAGCAAGGCAGATGCAAGAGGATGGCGCTCATATGATAGACATTGGCGGCATGTCGACTGCGCCTTATGCGCAAACCGTCATCGTCCCAATCGAAGAAGAAATAAGAAGAGTCACAGAGGCGATCAAGGTTGTCAAGAGTGCCTGCGACTTGCCGATTTCGGCAGACACACCAAGGGCCGCTGTTGCAAAAGAAGCGATAGCAGCTGGTGCAGACATAATCAATGATGTAACTGGACTAAAATATGACAGCGAGATGGCAGATGTCGCAGCAAAAGCCGGTATGTCTATGATAATTGGCGCATACAACAAGGGGCATGCTACCGGCAGAATGGTCGGTACACTCAAAGCATTGAAGAACAGCATAAGATTGGCAAGCGAGGCAGGCATCAAAGATGTAATTATCGACCCATCAATAGGCTTCTTCCGTCACGAAGGAAAAAATCCCTTTTTCACTAAAATGACAGATATTCCATGGTATGCACGTGATATTGAAATCCTATCCCACCTGCACAAGCTTGCCACGCTCAAGAAGCCAATCTGTGTATCAGTTTCCAGGAAGTCTTTCATTGGGCACCTGCTGAACCTGAACGCGGCAGAAGATCGCTTAGTACCATCAATAGTATGTGAAATAATCGCTGCTCTCAATGGTGCAAACATTATCAGAACACATAATGTTCGCGAAACGGTGCAGGCAGTAACGATGCTGCAATTGTTAAAGATCTAAGTGGTGTTGGCAAACGCTTATAATGCTTCAGATCTGTTACACATCAAGGAAATAGTTGGACATTGTACAGGGTCTGACATTTGACGACGTACTTCTCGTTCCTAAACGGTCGCCGATAGTTTCCAGATCTCAAACAAACTTGCGCACCAAGCTGTCGCGCAACATCACACTCAATATACCAATTATCAGTGCCAATATGGACACAGTCACTGAATCAGGCATGGCAATTGCTTTGGCAAGGGAAGGTGGGATTGGAATTATCCACCGATTTATGACAATAGAGGATCAGGTAGACGAGATCCTGAAAGTCAAACGCTCAGAGTCAGTTATGATAGAGCAGCCATATACCATCAAACCTGATCTGACAGTGGCAGAAGCAAAAAAGGCTATGGCAGAGTACAGCGTCTCCGGCCTGCTTGTAGAAGATCGGGGCAAACTGCTCGGCATAATTACAAGGCGCGACATTACATTTGAGAATAACAACAGACTCAAGGTGTCAGAACTTATGACAAAGGATGTCATCACTGCCAAGGTAGGCCTTACCATAGATCAGGCAAAGGAAATTTTACACAATAAAAGGATAGAAAAGTTGCCTGTGGTTGATGATAAAAAGCACATTGTAGGGCTTATTACCAGCAAAGACATCTTGAAGATGGAGCAGTATCCGTATGCATCAAAAGACAAGAAAGGCAGACTACTTGTAGGCGCTGCTGTCGGCGTCAAGGGTGACTATCTAGAGCGTACAGAGGCGCTGCTTGAGGCGGGCGCAGATGTTATTATAGTCGACATTGCGCACGGCCACAGCGAAAATGCTATCAACACGGTACACATGATCAAAAAGGCGTTTCCTGACTGCGAGCTCATTGCAGGCAATATTGCTACAGGCGAAGGCAGCCGTGACCTCATTAAGGCCGGTGTCGATGCAGTCAAAGTAGGAGTAGGATCAGGCTCGATATGCATAACAAGAGTCGTGACAGGCTCAGGCGTGCCGCAACTGACAGCAGTAATTGACAGCGTCAAAGTCGCACGCGATTATGATATACCTATAATATCTGACGGGGGCATCCGCAACTCTGGTGACATTACCAAGGCGTTAGCTGCAGGTGCATCCTCAGTAATGATAGGAAGTCTATTTGGTGGGACAGATGAGAGCCCAGGCAAGACCCTTGTCAAGAATGGCAAAATGTACAAGATGTATCGTGGTATGGCGTCATTCTATGCGTCACTTGGTCGTAAATACCGCGAAGCGGGACCTCAGGTAGTAGACTCTGATGACCTCAACGACTATGTCCCAGAAGGTGTTGAGGCTATGGTCCCATACAATGGAAGCGTAGTAGAGATCATAAGACAGATGGCAGGCGGACTGCGATCGGGGCTCAGCTACTGCGGCGCAAAAACAATTCCTGAGATGCAAACAAACGCCGAGTTCATCAGGATTACATCTGCAGGATATATCGAGAGCCAGTCTCATGACGTCGATCTAATGTAATAATGTAACACCTAAAGAAGAGATCTTGCTACACCGTTACCATTTGTGTTGCTGCTACCCTGGTTGAAGCGCCGTAAAGCACTATATATAGTGCAGCGCTTCGGCAATTCATATGCTGTCAAGCAGGATCTTTTACATTGCCATTGCAGCAGGGATAGTATTCATTGCCATTGGCATAGCATCAAGCATATATTCCAATGTGCCAGTAGACGTCCCACTTGACAACATCATCAGACCGGGGGCAGTGGATGTAATTACTCCAGATATGAATGTAGAGAGCACTGCAAGCATTTCGGTGAGAGGCACCACATTTCATATTGAAATCAAAGATCCAGATGACCAAGTGATTGAGTCAAGAAGTGGCATTTCCTCCTTGACTTATGACCTGACTGCCCAAAAGGCAGGTCAGCATAGGATAACAATCAACAACACAGGTACTTCAGATCTTACAATTGATGGTCATGCGCAGACAAAGGCAAGTCCGCTGGGTCTGAGTGGCGCGCTTATGCTTGTAGTGACGGGCGTAATAACAATAGGCCTAGGATTACGCTTCCGGCGTCACTACTGAAACTCGGCCCTTTTGTAAGAACCAAGTATCTTAACGTAAGCTGTCTTTGTCTTTATTGACAGGAGTGCTTCATGCACAGCCTTGTTCTGGAGATGACCTTCAAAGTCTACATAAAAGTTGTATTCCCAAGGTGTCTCCTTGGTTGGCCGCGATTCTATCTTGGTCAAATTTATTTTGCGTATTGCAAATTCTCCCAAGATGCCAAAGAGTGCACCAGGGACATGCCGGACTGAAAATATGATCGAGGTCTTGTGGTGTTGGTTGTCGCCATCATGTGGATCGCTTTTTCCACTCTTTTTCTTTTTCGGCGATAGCACAAGGAATCTAGTATAATTGTTCTTCCGGTCCTCGATACCTTCATCAAGTATCTCCATACCATATAGTTCGGCCGCTCTCTTGCTCGCTATAGCAGCAGAATCTGCCATCTTGGTCTCCTTTATCATCTTCGCTGCGCCGGCTGTGTCATAAGTCGGCACCGGCTTGAATCCTTTCTTTTGAAGATATGCTCTGCATTGTGCAAGCGCTTGTGGATGTGAATGCACATACCTGATCAATTTTGCACCCCTGTTTGCGATAAGACAGTGTCTGACGCGTTGGTAGATCTCGCCTACGACATTCATTTTAGTCTGGAGCAACAGGTCGTAGATCTCATTGATGCTTCCCTCTATCGAGTTTTCCACGGGTACTACAATATACTCTACTTCGCCATTCTCAGCAGTGTCAAATACATCCTGAAAGGATTTGAGTGGCAGCGGTTTGGCGTTGGGGAAATACTGTAGAGTCGCCATTTCACCATAAGCTCCTCGCTCACCTTGAAAGGCAACCTTTGGTGCCATGTTGTTATTGTTGTTGTTATTATTACTAATAGTACTATTACTACTACTACTACACTCTACTTGCCTGCTTTGTGTATAAGGCGGAATGTTTCCTTGCCATAGTCTTGTGTCAGCTTACGTTCTTCAAATGCACCGCACTCAACACATTTTATCGTGTTTTCATTGGTGCGCACGGTATCTCCACCGCACATAAAGCACAAGGTATAGAGCACTCCATACTCTTTTTCTGCAAGGGTAAGGTGCACTGTTGAGTTGAGAAGGCTGACGACTCTACCCCTTACGATGTCACCAGTATGAAATATGGCGCGCCTGTCACCACCCCTTCTGTCCCTGTCTCCGCGGCTTCCAACCCTTGCTGATGCAATGGCCGAAAACCCAGCATCAGATCTCTTGTCATTTATGTATAGGATCTTGACAGAGACCATGCTACTAAACAGCATATCAACGTACCCGACGATGGTATCGCCCACCTTTGGCAGCATCGGCGAGTTCTTTTGGTCAACCTTGACAATCCTGCGTTTTACATCGTAAACTTTTGTTCCGACAGCTGCAGATCGCACCGTCCCATCGGAAGCAATGTAAGTATTCTTGCCTCCCTCAAACTCCTCGATGGATGCAATGTGCTCGCCGGGCAGCATCGGTTTGTTGTCCTCTTTTATCATAAATTCATTGAGTGGAGCTTGTAGCAAAGTTATAATTCTTTAGAGTTTAACTTAATAGAATTATTTGTGTGTAATTTATAGCAAAACCTTGCATTTGTAATCACAGATAGAACAAAAGATAACAAAGGTATAAAGAGCGGTATTTCCAAGGTGTTGGTGTGAGCCAGAATAGCCTATCCCTAAAGGTACTTGAGGCATATACCAGAGATGTAGGTCGGGGAGTAGCAAGAATCGACTATGACTCAATGGATTCGCTGGGCGCATCAACTGGAGATGTTATTGAAATCAGAGGCAAGCGCAGGACGGTTGCTAAATGTCTGCCGCTTTATCCTTCTGATGAGGGCAAGGGCATTATCAGAGTGGACGGCCTTGTCAGGAACAATGCTGGCATTGCGATAGGCGATACTGTAATTGTCAAGAAGATAAAGGCAGTCCCAGCTGAAAAAGTGATTGTGGCACCTCTTGAGGCTATACCGCCAATAGACGAGCGCTATCTGGCAGATGCTCTTGAAAGCGTACCGCTAATCAAGGGTGATAATGTGATGGTTCCATACTTTGGCGGCAGGCTGACATTTCAAGTAATCGGTGTCACCCCAGCTGCAGATGCAGTTCTAGTCACACAGAAGACGATATTCCACATTGCAGAAAAGGGTGAGACTCTCAGAGGAGTCCCGCAGGTAACATACGAGGACATAGGTGGCCTAAAAGAAGAGATCCAAAAAGTTCGAGAAATGATCGAGCTTCCGCTTAGGCACCCGGAGATATTTGAGAAACTAGGCATAGAGGCGCCAAAAGGAGTGTTGTTATATGGCCCACCAGGTACAGGCAAGACGCTTCTAGCCAAGGCCGTAGCAAACGAAAGCAATGCCCACTTTATTAGCATCTCAGGACCTGAAATCATGAGCAAATTCTATGGAGAATCAGAGGCTAGGCTGAGAGAAATATTCAAAGAAGCAAAGGAAAAGGCACCATCAATTATATTTATAGACGAGATCGACTCTATTGCTCCAAAACGCGAAGAGGTTACAGGCGAAGTAGAAAGAAGAGTCGTGTCGCAGCTGCTGTCGCTGATGGACGGCCTTGAAGCGAGGGGAAAAGTCATTGTCATTGCAGCCACAAACAGACCAAATGCAATCGACCCTGCTTTGAGAAGACCAGGCAGGTTTGATAGAGAAATTGAAATTAAAGTTCCCGATAAGCGCGGCAGGCTAGAAATACTGCAAATACATACGCGCAACATGCCACTTGATACTGACGTAGATCAAGACAGGATTGCAGCAGTGACACATGGTTTTGTTGGCGCAGACCTAGAATATCTCTGCAAAGAGGCAGCAATGAAGTGTTTGAGAAGGGTGTTACCCGAGCTTAACCTTGAAGACGAAAAGCTATCTCCAGAAGTGCTCAACAAGCTGATAGTTACCATGAGCGACTTTGAACACGCAATCAAGGAAGTGATGCCCTCCGCCATGAGAGAAGTATACCTTGAGTCGCCAGACATTCCATGGTCCGCAATTGGAGGCTTAGAAGAAGTGAAGCGTGAACTTCAAGAGGCAGTTGAGTGGCCGCTAAGGTACCCTGACTTATATACAAAGCTTGGGCACACCATGCCAAAAGGTGTCCTGATGCATGGGCCATCAGGAACCGGCAAGACATTACTTGCAAAGGCGGTAGCAACAGAATCTGAAGCTAATTTTATCAGTGTAAGAGGACCTGAGCTGCTGAGTAAGTGGGTCGGCGAGTCAGAGCGCGGCATCAGAGAGATATTCCGAAGAGCGAGGCAGGCAGCTCCATGCGTTGTATTCTTTGACGAAATAGACTCAATTGCGCCGACAAGGGGTATGGGAGGCGACAGTATGGTAACAGAACGGGTTGTGTCTCAGCTGCTGACAGAGCTGGACGGCATACAGGCGCTTTCAGGCGTGGTAGTGATCGCTGCAACCAACAGAGCAGACATGATTGATCCAGCGCTCTTGCGTCCAGGCAGGTTCGACAAGATAGTGTTTGTCCCGATGCCAGACAAGGCTGCAAGACAAAGAATACTGGAGATACATGCAAAGGACAAGCCGATGGGTCCAGATATAGACTTTGCCAAAATCTCTGAGATGACAGAAGGCTTTAGCGGAGCAGACACAAGTGCGGTAGCAAATACTGCAGTCTCACTCGTGCTACATGAATATTTAGCAAAGTACCCCACACCTGAAGAAGCAGCTAAACACGCGTCAGAAGCACATGTCATGATACGCCATTTTGAAGAAGCCGTAAGGAAGATTAAGACACAGAGAGAAGGCAAGCCGACAGAAAAGGCAGTCCCGTACTACCGTTAAGCCAGCTGACTTCTTCTTTTTTTCTTCTTTCTCTTTTTTTGATGTTATTTCTGAAAATTTATTTTCAAGATACCCACAGAAAAAAACTCTTTGCTAGGGGCAAATGTTTTTAAGTTATTGATTTTATGATACACCTAACTAAAAGGAATTGGTTGAAAATTCTCAAATCCAACTCGTAGAAAAACCAACGGCAGTTAATCTAAATCGCTTTGTGAAGCCAATTGACATCAACAAACTAGTCGCACAGTATGGCACTCCACTTTATTTGGTTGACGAGGATACACTTCATGCAAAAGCAAAAGAGCTACACAAGGCATATTCAAAGTTCAAAGGTCAGGTCAAAGTAGCATACTCGATCAAAGCCAACTTTACGCCTTCAGTAGTCAAAGCATTCATGAAGGACGGCATGGCATTTGACCTGACATCACTTGGCGAACTCTATTTCATCAAGCAGTGCAAGACAGACCCGGAGAATGTAATCTATACAAGTGTCACAGAGGAGCTAGAAGAGTATATCGAAGTGCTTCAAAGCGGAGTTAGAAGAATTGTCGTCAGTTCTTTTAACGGGATGACAAACTTAGCCAAGGCTGCAAGCAAGGTAGGAGGAGGAGCAGTACCGCTGACAATGATACGTGTAAACCCAGAAGTGGGCGTCAAGGCCGAAGTTCGGGCCTCATACAGAAACAGCAAGTTTGGAGTGCCATTCAACGGCGGAACTATAGATAGTGCAGCTAAAATGGTCAAGCATTTGATGGGAAGCGACCTCTTGAAGTTTGAAGGCTTTCATTTTCATCTAGGATCTCAAATCACTGACTTTACATGCTATACCCATGCGCTGGACAAAATGGATGCATTCATAATTAAGATGAAGAAGGAAAACCCTGCCTTCCAGGTCAATACATTTGACATTGGTGGCGGAACGCCAATATTCTACAATGACCCTGTGCCAACGCCGGCCCAGATGGCTGAAAACCACATCAACAAGCTAAATCAGCTAGCGGAGACGCACGGTACATTTACTCTCATGATCGAAAGCGGCCGCTTTCTAGTGGCAGAATCGTCAATCCTTGTCTCAAAGATAGTGAATACCAAGGAATATAACGAGCACAAGATAGTGATCGTGGACGCAGGCTACCATATCTTACTTGATGCCGCACTACTAAAGCAAGAGTACCCACAAGAAGTGGTGCCAATAGTACCAGACAGCAAAGATAAGACGACCACACTTGCCACTATAAAGAATACTCATCTAGCAGGAAGACTCTGTGATACTTACGACGTCTTTCCGCTTTCGAAAGTGTCAGACCTAAGCGAGTCGGAAGTTGGACGGTATGTATCTTTCTACAACGTAGGCGCATACTCTGTAGTATTCAACATGCCATTCCACTGTCAGACTAAGCCTCCCATAGTGATGAAGGATAGCGATGGCAAGTTCAGGCTGGTAAGGAAGGGGACAACGTACGATCACCTGTTCCATGAAGAAGGCGGAGAGCTAGATTAATTTCATCGCCAAAAATTTTTTTGCTGGCGGGAACATTTTTTAGATCAACAATTACAAAGAGTCCAAGTGAGTGAGGATACCAAGGAAAATACTCGCGCCCACGTATTTATCAGAGGCAAGGTGCAGGGAGTGTATTTCAGACAAAATACAAAGCTAGTAGCGACTAGACATAGAGTCACTGGTTGGGTCTGCAACTTGTCGGATGGTCGTGTAGAAGCAGTCTTTGAAGGTGACAAGATAGATGTCAACGAAGTAATAGAGTGGTGCCATATCGGCCCGCTAAACTCCAGAGTGGATGATGTCGATGTAAGATTTGAGAAGTATTCTGGTGAGTTTGAAAGCTTTGCTATCAACAACAATTAATTACTGAATTTTGTTGTATGCCTCGGCTATCTGCTTCTTTGCATGCTCTGCGTCCTCGATAGTTCTGACTCTGAGAGATACAGGCGGAGCACCTCTGCCATACCTTATAGATAACATTAACGAGTCGCCAGCAGTTGGCTCAATGTCAAGAAATATTCTGAAGTTCAGGGTCTTGGAGTACACTATTCTATGAGGCCTTACCTCTTCTATCACATTGCTGCCAAGCAATATCACAAATTTTCGTAGGTCGACTATCAGGGTTCTAGCTGGCTCTTTTAACTTTTCTAGGTGACTTTCAAATGGAATTCGGCCGGGCCCACTGCCAAACATCATATAATGATTGTAATACCATCTCCTTTATATTATAAATTATTAGGATATCCTGATCCTGATACCATTTCTCTTTAGGTATTTCTTTACCTTGTCGACTGTTGACTTTCGATAATGGAATATGGATGCGGCCAAAGCAGCGTCGACGTCTGTCTTTTCAAATACATCGAGCATGTGACGTGCCTTTCCGCAGCCACCAGAGGCAACCACGGGCACGGGCACTGATCTACATATAGCCTTTGTCAGCCCTATGTCATAGCCATTCTCAGTACCGTCAGCATCAATACTTGTCAGCAATATTTCGCCAGCCCCGCGCTGCTCGACTTTCTTCGCCCACTTGATAGCATCAAATCCTGTTCCTTCCTTGCCGCCATAAATCCTGACCTCAAACCAAAATTTCGTTCCATCCTTATCCTTGAATATCGTCTTGTCTTTTTCAATATTGTAATTTCTTTTTGCATCTATTGCTACTACAATGCACTGTTTGCCAAAGATCGACATCAGATCCGTTATCAATTCAGGGTTCTTGACTGCGGCAGTGTTGATCGAGACCTTGTCTGCACCAGAAAGCAAGATGTCGCGTGCGTCTTCAAGCTTTTTGATGCCGCCTCCAACTGTGAACGGTATATCGATGACTCCTGCCACCTTTCTCACGACGCTTCCCATTGTGTCCCTCCCCTGCTGCGATGCAGTGATGTCAAGGAACACTAGTTCGTCAGCCCCTTGCTCGCGGTATTTTTTGGCAAGCTCGACAGGGTCACCCGCGTCCTTGACCTCTGCAAAATGCACTCCCTTGACAACTCTGCCGTTATCGACGTCAAGACAAGGGATTATTCTTTTTGCAAGTGTCATTATGCTACTGCCTTCACCTTTTCGATGCTCACCTTGCCATCGTACATCGCTTTGCCAATTATGACAGAGATACAGCCGGCGTTTCTGATCCTTATCACATCTTCTATACTTGAGATCCCACCACTTGCAATTATTCTTGCATACACAACGGCGTCTGACAACGTTTTGATATCAGGACCCTGCAATGTCCCATCACGATCGATGCTTGTCAGCAAAAATTCATCAACACCTATTGCACGAAACTGCGATATTGCGTCTACAACTTTCGTTCCAGTAGTTTCTTTCCAGCCTTTCACCATAACCCTACCATCTATCTGATCTACAGAAATTGTTACTCTGCCGGCATTCTTCTTGACAAACTTTTTTATGAGCTCCGGTTCGGTGTAGGCCATAGTGCCAATCACAACCCTTGATGCCATTGACAGCATCTCTTCAGCTTTTTCTAATGATCTAATGCCGCCTGCAATCTGCAGAGGAATCCTGACTGCTTGGGATATTTTTGCGATAAGCTCAGAATTACTGCCAGTCGAAAACGCTGCATCGAGATCAACTACATGCAGCATGTCGGCTCCGACAGCCTCCCATTTTTTTGCAGTTTCAACAGGGTCATTGCTATATTCTACCTTGTTAGCAGGATTTCCCTTGACAAGCCGGACTACACTTCCACCCATAATATCAACTGCGGCTATGATCTTCATTTTGCTTCTTTTTTGCATATTTCGATAAAGTTCCTGATCATAAGTGCACCAACATCGCCCGACTTTTCTGGATGAAACTGGACGCCGATCAGATTATCCTTTTCAATGATTGCAGGGATGCTGACACCATAGTCAGAAGTGGCCACTACCAACTTGCGATCCTTTGGTACAGTCTTGTAAGAATGCACAAAATATATCCACGACTGATCCTTGACTCCCTTTAGAAGCTTGCTCTCGCCTTTTATTTGGAGGTTATTCCATCCCATGTGAGGAATCTTGACCTTGCCCTTTGGGAGCATTACTACCTCGCCGTCCAATATCTTCAACCCTTCCAGTCTGCCTTCCTCGCTGTTGTTAAAGAGTATCTCCATGCCAAGGCAGATTCCCAATAACGGCATGCAATTGTCGATAGCTTTGTCGAGATAGCTTGCACTACCCTCTATTGATCTGATTGCAGGATCAAAGTTGCCGACGCCGGGAAGCACTAGCCCGTCAAATTTTGGCAGTTCTTTTAGATCGTAGATTATGGTAACACTTTTTGCTTCGTTGCGCTCAAGCGCGGATTTGAGGCTGAAGAGGTTGCCTGCACCATAGTCAAATATTGCTATTTTTGTCACTGCATAACCCCCTTAGCACTTGGCACCCCCTTCCTTTTGCTGTCTATGCTACAGGCCATCCTAAGTGCTACTGCAAACGCCTTAAGCGCCGCTTCAACCTTATGATGATCGTTTTCTCCATAGTAGACTACCATGTGAGTGCATGCATTTAGGTTCTGCATCAATGATCTTGCAAAGTGCTCAAGGTCTTCTCGGGGTACTCCTTCAATGCTATCGCGGGTAAGTTTCAGCTGCACATTGTAGTATTGCCGCTTGACTAAGTCGATCGATACGCATGCAAGTGCTTCATCCATCGGGATAAGTGCATAGCCAAATCGTGTGATCCTTGTCCTATCACCCAGCGCTTTGTCTATGCTCTGCGCCAATGCAATAGCAACATCTTCTGCCAAGTGGTGCATGATACCGTCGTTGGACTCGCCATTGAGCGTGATGTCGATCATGGCGTGCTTGCCAATTGACATGATCAGATGGTCTATGAATGAAAGACGCGTCTTAATGCTGGTCTTACCAGTGCCATCAAGATTAACGTTAACATTTACCGCCGTCTCCTTTGTGACCCTTTCAATTCTAGCCCTTCTTCCGGCAGAAGCCAAGTGTATTTTAACCTACAGGTGTACTTTATTTATTATGTTCGGTAGTTGATTGACGCTTCTAAGAATTACCTCAACACCCTCCTGCTTGAACTTGTATATTGTTTTGCCTGGCTCGGAGCTGTTGCCATAGATGCCTACAAATGCAATTTTCATACCCGTCTCTTTCTCGGCTCGCCTTGCCATAAGCAGGTCTTCTACAGAGTCGCCTACATAGATGGCGGTTCTTGCATTCATCACCTTCATCGCATGCTTGACTGCATAAGGATTTGGTTTGGCATACTCGCGCTTTTTATCCTCTAGAAAGACGCAGGCATCAGAGTTGAAATACTTTATTATGGGCTTGAGAGAATATTCTGCAGCGAGCCTGCTCCTGCCAGAGACTATTGCAAGATTGCCTTTGAACATCTTGTTGAGCTTTTTCATCGTTTTGACAGTTACTGCGAGCTTATCATTCTTTATCAGCGGCCTGCCAGTAGTCCAATATTTGGGCTCCATGCGATCCTGCTGTCTGAACAGGTCCGGTCCATAAAATATCTCATCAAATACCCGTGCAAGCATGCTATCTTTGACGGGTGCGGGGTAGGTCAGCACTTTTTTCCACTTGTCGATGTCATAGATAGCAAGGAACTTTTCCACCGAGATACGGCCGCTCTCGTCAGCATTCTCTGCCACCAGGGCAAGAAACTTCCTTCCCTCTGAGATGTTCTTGGGAGGGTTGGCAAGGGTCGCAAGGGTTATAGCATAACTTGTGTCCGTGTCGTTGTTAAAGCCACCGCTCTGCCGGAACTTCAAAATGATTTGGTCGGTGACTAGTCCTTGAAAAGAACTGCCAGTGATAAATTTCAGCATGTATTCCACAGTCTCTTTGATGGCAGTATTGTAGGACTTGCGAATGTCAACCAATACACCGTCGATGTCAAAGAGTACACAATCGTACATCAAATTATCTGTTCTATGCATTTAAGATACTTGTCATTCATTTCAGGGGTACCTATCGTGATTCTCATACAGCCTTTGTGGTCAGTGATATTGCCCAGCAGTTTTACTATGATTCCATTGCTGTTGAGAGTCTTTGAAATTGCTTGGTATTTTTTGCCAGCCTCAATGAAGATAAAATTAGCATCAGATCTGAAAATCTTGATGCCGTCAATTTTTGATAATCTGGCAAATACTCTTTCCCTTTCATTCCTTACAGATCGGATCGTCTGTTTGACCTGATCTGCATCTGCCAGGACCCCTGATGCAATTGCAAGCGAAAGTGTGCTTATAGGATATGGTGACTGGATGATAGATTTGAATATCTTCACAAATTTTCTATTTGACACCATGTAGCCAACCCTTGCGCCGGCAAGCCCAAATGCCTTTGATAGCGTGCGAAGCACAATTACGTTACTACGCTTTATTGCATCACAGGATAGCGAGTAATCTGCAAAGTCTACGTATGCTTCGTCGATCAGCACAAGTTTGTCTTCAAGTGAATCCATCACTTCGATCATTTGCTGCCTATCAATCTGGTTGCCAGTAGGATTGTTTGGCGAGCAGAGGTAAATGAGGTCTGTTCTCTTTGCAGTCTTTACAAACGCCTTTTTGTCAAGTGTAAAGTCAGGTTCTAGCGGAACTTGATATACCTTTATACCATGAAGCTTGCATCGGTTAATGAAATACGAGAATGTGGGAGAAAATACTGTTGCATGTCTACCACCAAGTGTTGAGAGCAACAACTCAATTATTTGGTCAGATCCGCTGCCGGCAGCTACACATTTTATGCTAACACCGGCGTACTTGGCAAGCCGAGCATAGAGCTCATCCATCTGGTCAAGAGGATATTCTCTGAGGTCTACCTGCTTTGCAGCTTCAGCTGCTACGCCTGCAACAAAGTTTCTATCAAGCACGAAATTTTCATTTGAGTCTAGCTTAATTGCACCTTCCACTTTTTCGGGCATTCTATAGTGATCTATCCAAGCAATACGATTGATGCCATCGCTGAGCCAGCTATTCTTTTTTTTCATTCATCCTCGCCTTCACTGCTTCATAGTGGTTCAGCAGTCCCTCTGCAGATGTTATTTCTCTAATGGATCTATCCACCTTTGCCAATCCTGACTTGTTTACTTTCACCTTGTTTACTATTTTGACAAAGTCAAGCACTGACAATGATGCGCGGGATTTGCCAAATCCAAGAGTAGGAAGCACATGATTTGAACCAAGGCTGTAGTCGCTTGCAGATGATGGCGCATATTGCCCAATCAGCACAAGCCCAGCTGAATCAATCTTCCTGGCAACAGCGTCAGCGTATTTACACATTATTTCTAGGTGCTCTGGTGCAAACTCGTTTACAAATTCAATGCAGGAGCTTTCATTCCTACAGACGACAACAAAGCCATTGTTTTCCAGGCTCTTTTTCGCAATATCTAACCGTGTGATATTTTTAACTATAGATTCTACTTGCGTCTGTACTTCTGATGCCAGCCTGTCAGATGTGGTCACAAGGCCACATATGGTGTCAGTGCTGTGCTCAGCCTGCGAGATCAGATCTACAGCAATAAGCTGCGAGTCAGCAGTTGCATCCGCATATATCAGCAGCTCCGTCGGGCCGGCTACCATGTCTGTTGACACCGTGCTGGAAGCGACCAGTTTTGCAGCAGTAACAAACATGCCACCAGGACCCACAATCTTGCTAACGGGCCCAATCGATTGTGTACCATACGCAAGGGCAGCTATTCCCTGCGCCCCGCCTACCTTGTAGAATTCGTCTACTCCGCAAATGTCTGCAGCTACTAATGTTAATGGGTCAATGGTGCCATCTCTTCTTGGAGGAGATAGTGCTACAATCCTTTTCACGCTAGCGACCTTGGCAGGTACCGCGCACATGACGACCGTGCTTGGATATCGCGCACTGCCTCCTGGAATATAACACCCAACGCTTGCAACCGGCTTGACCATGCGATCTATCCTAACACCATCAGATGACACAACCATTCCTTTTAGTCGCCTAATGATTACCAGCTCGCTCTTGACAAGCCTTTGTTTC
>JBJMEE010000139.1:0-8872 GCA_045809585.1 Nitrososphaera sp.
ACTGTCCAGCAGGCTTATTGCATTTGCAGCCCTCACTGATACACTCCCGCTCTTCTCATCCCTGAGGGCAAGAAGCACTTCTTTTATCATGTTTCGGATACTCTTTTGGATATCACTATTTCTTGTAATCGAATCCAGAGTTTCAATGGCGCGAGCAAGGCGCTGTTGATTTTCTTTTTCTTTAAGTTCTTTTTTTGATGATGTCATTATGCAGGCCTCCAAACGACTGCTGATCTACCTGCTAGTTGCTTTTGAATGTTTTTGTGGTCGCTGGCTTGCAGGAGACTTTCCGACGCAGCCATCAATGACGTATATAAATATCTGAAGGATGTCTGAAGGCTTTTTCTATACCACCGAGAAAAACATCGACACTCGTCCTCTCCATATTGCCTGCTCTTTTCCAGAAAATTATGGGTCATATGGACTTCAAAAGCAGATCTCTAAGGACCTGAAGCAGCAAGCTTTCAATAATCCTGAATCAGATCATATCCACGCTCAAGCTCACCCCGTGATGCGAGGAAAGTCATAGGAGAATGTGGCGACACTTCTGGTTCATTACCTATCGATTAATTTTCCTTTTCCTTTTTTTATGGTAGCCCTATCTATAGTAGGTGCGGTTTTTTATTAGCGCCGATCTGTTTATATATTATATCTATGATCCGCCTGCATCACTTAAATGGCCATTGTTTCTATATTTGAGTGAACAAACAAGCTAAATGGTGACAGAAGAACAGCTAAAGTGCAATATTTGTGGTGGCATCACACTGAGCTCGAGCCAAGCAGAGCAACATGCATCAACATCTGCTCATGAATCCAACAAGTCAAAGCTCGAACAAGCACTCGATGCTGTAAGAGTAAAAAATTATCCCGATGATAGATCAGTAGTTGCCAGTTGGGAGACTAGCTCTGTGTGACTCTACTATTTTACTATCATCACAGAGCACTTAGCATGATGCAGCACCTTGTTTGAGATGCTGCCAAGCACCATCTCTTTGAACCTCCCAAGGCCTCGTCTGCCTATGATTATAGTATCAAAGCCTCCCTTCTCAGCATACCCGACTATGCTGGAACCTGCATCACCTTCGCCAATAATCGTCTCTATTTTGACCTCATTTTTCTCGGCTATTTGCTTGCACTTGTCTAAGATTCTTGCCGACTCTGCCTTGAAGTTGGCAAGTAGGTCATTGAGCAGCTTTTGTGACTCGACATACACCGTCGGAGGATTTTCTATGACATTCATTGCAGTTATATTGGCACCTGCCTTTTTTGCAAGGTAAATTGCGTGGTCAAGGGCGCGAAGAGAGTTTTCGGATCCATCTACAGGCACCAGTACCTTTGAAAACATGTCTGTGCGAATATAATATTAGTAGCAATATTATTTTAATGCAGAGCTAGGTCCTGCGGCAGAAGAAACATGATGAAGATGCTTATGATATATAGCGCGGCTAGATACATCCCCACCTTGAGGCCTATTTCTTTTTTCATAAACATCGGTATCAGTGCAAGGATGGTGACCGTGGTCACCAAGATCATCTGGTACTGCAGAATTGGGTTCGCCTCGATGTTGGCATAAAAGCCTCCGTGATACATTGCTCCGAATACTGCCACAGCCAGCAGCAGGGTATTATTAAGTACCTTTGAACCAAGTACGTTTGCTACTGCTATTGATGCGCCCGCCGCTCCTTTCCTTGCAAGAAGCATCATCGAAATTTTCTCCGGCATTTCCCCTGCTATAGGGCTGATTATTACTGCAAGGACAATAACAGAAACCCCTACTTCAATAGAGAATCCTTGAAGCGAATGTATGAACGGCTCTGCTCCCAAAAATATGCCGGCTGTGCCTGCAATAAAAGCCAGCACAGCCTTTATCATTTCCTTGCTAGGCCCTTTTTCCGGCAGGCTTTGTTCAACTTTCACGACTTTGTGGTCCGAATGATTGCCTACCTCTTTCTCCTGATTTATCTTTTTTACTACCATCTTTTTTTCAGCTTTCATCTCCATTAAGGCCATTACAAGGTAGGCTCCAAACATGGCCGCAAAGATAAAGCCATCGATAAAGTTGTAGCCATCTATGAACAGAGCCGCACTTATGACCGCAGTTGCGAGCAGAAATATCTTGTCGAGATTGAATGTGGCAACGTCCACACCTTTGAGCGGCGCTTTTGACAGGCGGGTCGTGGCTATAAGAAGCATTAGTGAGAGGCCTAGTGTCATCATCAGAAGGTTGCTCCCAAGGCCTGCCCCTATTGCAGTACCGTAAAAACCTCCTGCTGCAGCATAAATGACTATGGCGATCTCTGGAAGAGTAGTTGCGACGCTCAGGAGCGTCCGCCCTACAAATTTTGCACCGTACTTTTTTGAGAGATGCTCAGCCCCGTATGCAAGTAGAAAGCTTGCAACAGTAAGCTCCGAGAGCCACAAAAGCATCGTCAAAAGGTTTTCTGCCAAACTAGTGTTGCTAGTCAGCGCAGACTTAATATAAACTGCTTAGCGGATCAGCAATCTTCCAAATCTTATTTACCTTTCTTATTAATAACTTTTTTCGATCTTCTGTACGAAGCGAATTGTATAGCAGTTAATTTGCAGTATGGCGTATATAATGTTGATTTGATTGCAAATATTGTTCACATTAGTCTGAATGCTCGAGGTGGTGGAGAGCGTCTCGCAGTCGCTACGATTAAGGCGATTTCATCTATGGGCATAGGTGTTGAGCTCTCTACTATGGAAAAGCCTGATATGGAGTTGATACGCATTGCCTATGGCACAAGAATAGATGGAGACGTCAAAAAGATAAGAACACTCAATATCCTCCAAAGATATAGCCCCCGCGGTTATAGCGTCACAGTAAATACCCATGGAGACATGCTTCCATTTTACCACAAAGACTTCACCAAGAAGAATGCGATCACATATTGTCACTATCCCATTGCAAGTTATTTAATTGATTGCGGCGACCCGGATTACTCGGGTGTCTTACAGAACATGCGTCTTTTAGGTATGGCACCCAGGATCCACAATAGATACTATGATGCAGCCAAGAGTGCTTACATCAAGATGATGTTGAATTCTACTGTGCTTACTAACTCTGAATTTAGCCGCAAGGCGATCCTTAAGACATTTGATGTGGATTCGACTGTGTTACATCCACCTGTAGACGTCAATATTTTCCGTAAAGCATGCCTCGCATCAAATATCCGCGATGACTCTATCTTGGTGATCTCTCGCTTTCACCCAAGTAAAAAGATAGAAAACGCTATACATCTTGCCAAGCTGCTCCGTCAAAGCGAGGTAGGCACAAGCGTGAATATTGCAGGAAATATGACACCAGAAGGCATTGGATACTTCAATTATCTGAGCGATCTTGTGAGGCACTACGGCTTGGAGGATTTTGTCAGATTCGAGATAAACGTCACGTTTGATAGGCTGCTTGATCTCATACGCAGGTCAAAGGTCTACGTTCACCCGCTACCAGGAGAGCCCTTTGGCATATCTACTGTGGAAGGGATGAGCGCTGGTATGATCCCGGTCGTTCCAGATATAGGAGGACATACGGAATTCGTTCCCACAAAGTACCAATTCCATACCTTTGGCCAAGGAGTACAAGCTGTAGCAGCGGCGCTAGCTGCACCTGCATCAGAACGCATCCAGTTAAGCCACTCCACACAAAAGTACTCTGTCACAAACTATGTCAAGAGATTCCAGCAAATACTGGCCGAAATTGTGGATATAGGCAAAAAACCTTTGGAATCAAAGCTTGTCATCTCATCTTCAAAGAGGCTACCAGAATCCATGGCCGTCTGACCTAGCGAACTCGGGTATATACGTATGCCGTGTCAAGTATCTGGTCACTCGTCCAGAGCGTAGGCAAGGTGATGGTGCCTATAAGTTTCAGACCAAAGCTTGCAATGACACTTCCCCACCCCCATCCGCTTCTGTCTCTTGTGAGAGACCTCATGACATGACTTCCCATGAAGTTAAAACCAGCATTGTGCTTAAGCTTCTCAATGGATAGCACCTGCCGGATAACACTGTCTGCAAGCATCTCTCCCATTTCTGGTAGCCCTGAGATAAAGAATATAGGCTTTGACAGATCCAAGCTGCCGTAATCAAAGCGCGTGGCATCTGCTCTTATCGCGTTACACTTGATGCCTGTGCTGGATGATACTGCATCTTGCAATTCCACAAGCTCGTCGTCAATCTCTATGCCATATGACCCCATCCCTAGAAGACTTGCGCAATACGCTATTCTACCGTCGCCAGAACCAACATCAACTAGCTGATCAAACCCAAGCGACTTTGCTTCCAGCGCAAGCGTAAAGGCAGACAGCATCCACGTAGGGTAGAATGGTTGGTAGCTTGTGTCATATTTTTTACTGCTCAACCAATAGTTATTGATGTCGCCTTCGTAAATCGTGCATGCGATTCCAGAAATCTCTGCATCATGTGACTTGAAGTATATAGGATTGGCAGCTGCAAACCTGTGTATCGAGTCAAGCAAATCATTATCAATGGGCAAAGTCTTGGAGTAGTATAGTGGTATGATTTCAGTTAGCAAGCTTCTCGTAATTTTGTGGGATGATACAAATTCTCTCTTGAGTAGAGCTACTGCTTCTGCGAGGGAATAATCAACTGTCATTATTTTTCTCTCAGTAAACTGATTCTGCGCTTGGGCGCAAACCCCTTCTCAAGCTTTCATGGCCACATTCTTTACAACGATACAGCCTTCTGCGCTTATAGGTGTAGATGGTTTCGGGATCCTCTACAATTTCGTGACGTGTTTTTACCATGCAGCGGTCACAAAAGCGAAGCTCTGTTGACAAAATATATATCGTGAGATAATTATCTGCGCCTTTGGATATATGTTTTGGATCATCTCCTCCATAGGAAAAAAGCCAACTCGAAGTTACCTGCGATGAATCTTCTGTCCCATCTTTATTCCTCGACCAGAATTGATAGTGAAAAATAGGCTTGCCGGTCAATATGCTACTTTGGCAGTTTCTTGTAGACAAAAATTGAGGACAAAATCATAATATTCCTCTTTCCGG
Organism: Nitrososphaera sp.; assembly: GCA_045809585.1. Classification (GTDB taxonomy): domain Archaea; phylum Thermoproteota; class Nitrososphaeria; order Nitrososphaerales; family Nitrososphaeraceae; genus Nitrososphaera. The sequence goes on from JBJMEE010000139.1 coordinate 5,046, forward strand.
TTCTACCTTGCTAGTTAACTTAAGGTTTTACAAAAAAAGCAAATGTTTATGAGTCAATGAACTGCCATGATTCTCCTAGCGATGTGGTCAAGTGTAGTGCTGTTTGTACTCACTTTTGCTGTCCTTGGACTATTGCTGGGATTCGCCGCAGTTTACGATACAAATCAAGAGGGGCAGATAGACAACGCCGTGATACATGAAAACGTAAGTAGCAATGTCACACAAGGCAGTCCGTCTATCAGCACTAACGTCACTGAAGAAAGCGTGCAGTAAAAAAGCCCTAATGGGATTTTCTTACTTCCTCAGTTTTCTTGTCAAAAGCTCTGGGACTTCCGCGGGGCGCTTTGCAACTGGTACATTTGCACTTGCATAGTTGGCCGCTTTTGATTCTGCAGAACCATAGTTGCCATAGACTATTGCCCCAGCATGGCCCATTCTCTTCTCCTTTGGAGCTGCTCGTCCTGCAATGTATGCAATAACAGGCTTGGAGAAGTATGTTCTTATAATGTACTGCGCCAACTGCTCTTCGGCGTCTCCGCCAATCTCACCCACTACAACAACTGAGTCAACATCGTCTCTGTCTCTGACAAGGTCGAATGCTTCAATAAGATTTGTGCCATTGATCGGATCACCTCCAATTCCAAGGCATAATCTCTGCCCAAAGCCCTTAGTTGTGAGGTTGAATGAAACATCATACATCAATGTTCCGCTACGGGAAAAAACCACGGTGGTCCCTGCCTTGAAGGGCTGTGCGGGCATGATCCCCACCTTCATTACTTCAGGCACTATGACGCCGGGAGTGTTTGGCCCAATCATCCTTGCATCATTTTTTCCTGCATATTCTAAAACTTTTATTGCGTCCCTGATAGGAATATGCTCCGGTATAGCGACCAGCAATTTAATGCCACTTTCAATTGCTTCAAGTGCAGCCTTGAGGAAGAATGGTGCGGGAACAAAAATCCCAGATATTTGTGCGCCTGTTGCCTTAACAGCTTCACTCATGGTGTTGTACACAGGCGTACCTTCAAATTTCTGTCCTCCTTTGCCCGGAGTTACTCCTGCAGGAATGTTTGTTCCATAGGCCTTCATGAGCCTTGTGTGCGTCGATCCGTAGCTGCCAGTCATGCCCTGTATTATCACTGGCTTTCTGCCAAAGTCCTCGTCCCCCTCGGTCCCAACAAGTATGTCAAAAATGTTGAAGGTTTTTTCCACAGTTGTTGTCATCTTGATCCCCTGCTATTGTTTAACGCCGATACCGCAAAGTCTATTGCCTCCTCCACTGTATTATAGAGCTTTGCCCTGCTGCCTTGGAGCATTTCCCTTGCCTTCTCCGAATCAGCTCCGGAGATCCTCGCAAACACCGGCACGTTCATGAGATTGTTATTGTACGCATCCAGCACTGCTTGCGCTACAAGGTTGGTCCGTACGATGCCTCCAAAGAGGTTCACTAGTATCGCTTCAATTCTGTTGATCTTACTTATCACATTTAATGCCTCATAGATGGTCTCCGTCGTGGCTCTTCCCCCAAAGTCTAAGAAGGCACCCGCCTTGCCCCCAGCATCTGAGACCATGTCTAGAGTCGACATTACAAGGCCTGCTCCGTTACCAATGATGGCTATGTTTCCATCGAGCTCCACTAAAGAAAAGCCGCTAACTTCGGCCTGCTTTTCAAGGTCCGACACATGCTCGTACTTTTTGAGCTCTGGATGCCTGAACATTGCATTATCATCGATTATCACTTTCGCGTCAAGCGCCATGAGGGAACCATCTTGTAGAATGGCTACAGGATTTATCTCTGCCAGTTCCGCCTCTTTTTCATTTACCATCTTTGATAGCTTGGTTGTAAAGTCAACAAAAGAGATGGCAGTTTCCCCTTTCAGACCCAGTCTTGCGGCAGTCTCCTCGGCTCCTTGAGGATCCAGACCCTCGATTGGCACGTCAACCATTACTTTACTTCCCGCATCTTCGATTTCAATGCCGCCTTCAGCGGAAGATATTAGCGAGTAGCACCGCTTGCTCCTGTTGAGAAAAAGTGACAGGTACAATTCCTTTTTGATATCAGCCATCTCCTCAAGTAAGATGCCGCGCGGAAATTCTCCCTTGATCTCTTTATGCAAGAGCTCATTGAAGTTGAGCTCCATCTCAGCTTGAGTTTTGCACTTGACAATAGCCCCCGCCTTGCCCCTCCCGCCGACTGTGAGTTGCGATTTGATTACGAGTGGATAGCCAAGTTTGTTACCCCCCTCTCTTGCTTCTTGTATTGTGTAAGCAAGGTGTGACCTTGGTACCCTGATTCCAAATTCGTCAAAAAGCTCCTTTCCTTGGTATTCTAGTAATCTCATATTTTAAGCAAACAATCAATTATCGCTATTTATAAATCAAATTCCTGTCTGTTGTTGCAAAGTATCAGCGACTGTATATATGCCCATATATGTCATATTAGGAGTCAGTGACAAAATAGACATATATCTTTTCAATTTCATTTCAACAAAGTTGCTCTACAGCAAATATAGTAATGCACCAGATAAGTGTTGTCACCTTTTCTTGAGGACTTATCTGCTTGAGAACATTTAGAGAGAGGGCGAATGAATCAGTGTGTGGAAAAGCTGGTAAAGCACTAGTATGCAGATTTATCATTTGACTTTGCATGAGGGGAGTTATGATGACTACAACAGGCGATGCCTCATTGCCTGCATTGAGAGATAGCAAGATGTCCTGAAGTTATCAACAATACTAGCCACCAGCTGCCCAGAGGTAGCCTTTGTGCTCCCACGATTATTTGACCACTGTTATCCATGCCTATATTTCTATCCTTGATTTCCCACAATAACTTCTCCTTGCTGCCGCATCGTTGTTATTGCAAGATAAATGAGTGAAGCCGCAGCAAGACTCGGGATTGTTGCACCTATGGCTGGCAGCTGCGGCACGTAGATTGGCGAAAGTGGAGACAGTATGTAGTTTAGTACTGCTCCAAGAGTCCACGCAATTATTGCAGGCACTCCAATGCCAGTCCTATTTTGACGCATATAAAGCAGCTGCTCTGTGTATTTTTTCCTCTTCACGACGTAATAGTCTGTGAGCACGACTCCAAAAAGAGGAACAAATATTGCTCCTATCGAGAGCAAGAACACTTCGTACTGTTGGATAGAAATCAGCATTGCCAGTATAGAACTGAGCCCTGTGAACCCGGCGATCAGATACTTTTGGCTAATCTTTGGAAATACGTTCTGCGCTGATACCGCTGCGGAATATACGTCTGCAAAGGCGTTGTCGGCTTCATCGACTATCAAGAGCAGCATCAGAAATCCAAAGAACATGGCCTGTATGGCAGCCACAATTGCGAGGACATCAGAGGTTCCAAGCAGAACGCCTCCAAAGTAAAATAGAATGTTTGTCAACGTAAAACCAATGAAGGTTCCCCACAATGCGCTTTTGCTTTTCCTGGAAAACCTGTTGTAGTCAGCTACAAGCGGCATCCACGATACGGGCATTGCTATAACAAGGTCGAGTGCAGAAAAGAACGACAAGCCTTCTCCGTGTGATGAAATTAGAGTGGTGATGTCTGCCGAGTTTATCAGATTGATAATTATTATTGCAGACGTCCCATATGCTATCCACAATGCAAACTTGCCGATCCACTGCCTTACGACATTGAGCGGTCCTGCAATTCCAAGAAGAGCCACAAGAACTCCAAATATTGCTGCCCAAAAGTAGTAAGGCACTATACTACCTGTCAGCATATCTGCTGCTCTTGCCATTATCATAATTTCAAATGTCGTCCACCCCACCAGCTGCAGGAAGTTGAGTATTGCAGGCAGATAGGAGCC
>JBJMEE010000140.1:0-7660 GCA_045809585.1 Nitrososphaera sp.
CATGAAAACTAACACTTAAATCCTAATTAGTCGTAAACTACATATATATGATCTTGACTGAAGGGCTGGCAAATCTCCTAAGGCAATTTGCAGGCCTTGCAGGCTTGGAATGGGTTATCATCATAGGATTAATCGTAGTAATCTTTTTTGGTGTTAGAAAGATACCCGAGCTTGCAAGATCAATTGGTAAGGCTAGCGGCGAATTTCAAAAGGCAAAAATTGAGGCCAAAAGAGAACTTCAAGATATGAAAAGCCAAGGAAATGTTGGCAGGGAAAAGCTTGAGACAATAGCTGAATCCCTTGGTATTGACTACACTAACAAAAACGACGACGAGTTGAGGACTGCAATTGAGATAGAGCTCAACAAGACCAAGCAATAGCTTGGAACCTTTTTATTACATCCATTTTTCACCTGAACCTGTTGATCAGTCTTGAACAGATCGCAGCTATTGTTGGCGACTATGACTTGAAGAACGTTACGGTAGGCACCATCGGCAGCCACTCAGCACTTGAGATAATGGATGGTGCAAAAGATGAGAACCTCAAGACAATATGCATATGCCAGAAAGGCAGAGAACAACCATACAGGCGATTCAAGCGGCTTGCTGACGAAATCATTTTGTTAGACAAATTCTCGGACATATTGTATGCTGAGAACCAAGAAAAGTTAAGGCAGTTAAACACCATAATGGTGGCTCACAGGGCCTTTACTGCTTATCTAGGCTATGATAATATTGAGAACCATCTGAAAGTGCCAGTCTTCGGCAACAGGTTGCTCTTGCGTGCAGAAGAGCGGGCTGCACCAAAAAACCAATACTTCCTGCTAGAACAAGCAGGCATACGTCATCCAAAGATATATCACAAGGCTTTAGAGATAGACGGGCCGGTTATGATAAAGGTGCAGGAAGCCAGGCGCAAGCTGGAAAGAGCATTTTTCATCGCATCCTCATACGGGGACTATGACAAAAAGTCAAAGCAAAAGATTGAGCAGGGTCTTGTGACAAAGCAGGATCTCGACAGAGCAACAATTGAGGAATATGTGCCAGGCACCTATTTTAATTTGAATTTTTTTGTCTCTCCTCTTACAGGTGATACAGAATTTCTTGGAATAGAGCGGAGACTTCAAACTAACATGCACGACATTGCATCACTGCCGGCAAGACAGCAGATGGAAATAGACGTCCAAATACAGAATATCGAGGTAGGTCATACTCCCGCTAGTATAAGGGAGTCACTTCTTGAGAAAGTCTTTGAAATGGGCGACAGGATTACTGTCGCAGCAAGAAAAGAGTATCCGCCCGGCATAGTTGGCCCTATTTCGCTTCAAAGCATTGTCACAGTTGACCTTGACTTTGTAGTGTACGACGTTTCGCTGCGCGTACCAGGTAATCCTATAATGGCTACTACAAGCCCCTATACAAAATATTATTATGGCTACACGATGGGAGTAGGCCGCAGAATTGCCATGGAAATAAAGAAAGCTATTTGGCAAAGGAAGCTCCCGGACATTGTGACTTAACTACCGCTCTATGGCTTCTTCAAAAAGACCCTTTCTTACCTTAATTGGTATGTCATAGTACGCGGCCAGCGCTATAGAGTCAGAAGCACGATAATTGCGGAGGACAATCTCATCTTTCTTACTCTTAAAGTAGAGATTTGCCCGCAGAACTGAGCCACTTTGATAGACATGCACTTTGACCAGCAGAAGATCCTGCATTACGGCAATTTCTTCAACCAGGTTATAGATTGTAGGTATACTGCCCTTGTCTCCTTCTTGAAAACGTGAAATGTGCCTTGCCACCTCGCCGGAAAAAGCTCGCATCGGGAATTCTTTGCCTTCATTTGACTTTAATATTACGACTCCTTCAAGCCCCAGCTGGTCCACGAACCCCACATAACTTATTCTGGCAAGAATGTATTCTTCATCCTCTTCAGGAGGGTTCGCTGACATTGTGTCGCTACTAAGATAGACTTACCGAGAATTAAGGGTTTACAGATCTACGATACGATTTAATTTGCAGTCGGAGTTAATTTCATATACAGTTAATCAAACATGAAAGAAAAGAAATGGCAAGGTTTAAGGGAAAGCGGTTTTAGAGTCTTTTTCGTAGGCTTTTTCTCGCTTGTAATTGCATTCCTAATATATAGCCGGCTCACAATGCCCTCTTCAGAACTGCTAAGGGTTGAATCGGATGAGTTAATAGGACTTGCCTATGGGATGCTTGCCATAACTGCCGCTTCCATAGCATCAATGTTATACGGCGCATACATAATTTTTCGGTCAGAGCAGATCCGGACTGCACTAGACTCTACTGACAGCCTGATTTCATTTATCACACGCCCATTTTCCGACCGAAACTATTGGAAAATGATGATAGTTGCTGCAATTAGTTATGGGATCTTTTTTGGCCTTCTATCTCAGATACTTGTATACCGCGCAGATGTGTCTTTTACGGAAAAGGGGATCAAGGTGCCGTCGTTTGACTTAATACCATGCTGTGCTGCCCCGGGCTACATGCCCATGCTTACTGTCTACATCACTAATCATTTTTTAATATTGATGATACCGATCAACGTGATTCTTGCTACAATTGTATCTTTGCTGGTAGGCTTTAATGTTGCACTCAGCGTCTTTGCATTTAGGTTGAAAAAGTCGCTTCAGACAAAGACATCCCTTGCCGCAGGCATTGGAGCCACAAGCGGTCTGTTTGTAGGGTGCCCCACCTGTGCTGGCAGTCTCATCTCAGCCCTGCTTGGAATTGGAGTAGCAGGAGCAGGAGGCACAAGCGCAAGCGTACTTGCCCCATTCCAGACACTCTTTATAGCGGCGAGCATCCCTGTGTTGGTTGTCGCGCCATTTTTAACTGCTCGAAGCATCAAGTCGGCTTCAAGCTGCAACATTACCTGATTCTATTGTTGTGTTGCTATAAGTTCAGACCGGGCCATTTTCTTTGATATGCTATCTAGATACATCTGCATGTGGGGTTCTGCAATCCATATTTTCCCGTCTCCAAAGAGGTAGCCGTACCTCTGTGAGCTCCCTATTTTCTCACGCATCTTAAGCTCCTCAAGGTAAATATGAGGTATTGTGGAGTCGTCAAATCCATGTTTCCTTGCTATAGCGTCCAACATCCCATGCATACCCGAGCCATGCTGCGCGGCCTCCTTGACCCTGTAGGCGATGTCCTTAGGTATACCGAGGGCCTCTGCAAGCTTTCTATGTACGTGCTTGCCATAATTATCATCTCCGCCCCTAACATTGAGCCGCAAGCTGGTTGCTAGCGCGACCTTGATCACTTCAGGGTCGAGAAATGGTTCCCGCAGCTCAATGCTATGCGCCATTGTTATCTTGTCTTCACGCTCTAGCGTCTCCTTGTAGAGCAAAAGAAGATCCTCTATCATGTGTCTGCGCAGCATTTTGTAGCCTTCCTTTTCTATGACCTTAGCATACCAAGAATAGCCTCCAAATAGCTCATCTGCGCCCTGACCTGTAAGCATCACTTTTATTCCGTCTTCATGGGCCAGCTTGACAGCACTGTATACGGGCAGCGCCACTTCAACCTGTCCTGCGTTACTGTCCTCGATGACATTCATCACTTCAGGTATCAACCTCTCCACCCCCTCTTGATCAAGCTCACAAATCTTCAGCTCAAGGCCTAGTCTATCGGCTATCTGACGTGCATTGGATATGTCGCTAGATCCACGGACGCCACCAGTGTAGCATATTACTTCAGGAACCATCTTGGCGGCAAGGTACGCGATAAGCACGCTGTCGATGCCACCAGAAAATATTATCCCTATCCTCTGAAAATCTTGAACGCGCTTTTTCATTGCATCAACTAACGCTTTCATATACGCTTCGACTGCAGACGTCATCGTTCTATGGATTATTCGGACCTTTTGCGGGATCGGGGCTGCAACTTGGAAGCTCTGAAGCCGACCGTCCTGCGAAATAATGACTGCACTTCCCGGCAGTATACCTCTTGTGGGCTCTTTTATGCCGATTTTCCACAAGGCTTTACGTTCAGATGCAAAAGCCACGAACTTGCTTGTATCGGCGTAATACAGCTGCCTCACACCTATCCTGTCCCTTACAAGCATTGTCTCTCCGGTCTTCTTATCCTGTATTGCAAGTGCGTAGACACCATCAAGCTCTGCAACTGTTTTCTTTATTGCTCCAAGCAGACTATTTTTACGTAGATGACCCTCAATAAGGTGCACGATTACTTCGCTGTCAGTCATTGTAGTGAATTTATGACGCCTTCCAAGCCGTTCTCTAATTTTTTTGTAATTGTATATTTCACCATTGTGTTCCAGCAGAATCCGGCCATCGCAGCTACGAAAAGGCTGGGCGCCGCAGGTACCTCCGACTATTGCAAGCCGAGTGTGCCCAAGAGCGCTTTTCCCACTCAGATTCTGAAACTGAAGTCGCATCCCCGAAATGGTATTGGATTTGATAATTCGATCGTCAGCAACTAGGCCGGCCCCATCAGGTCCACGATTCACCATACAGTTGAGCATCGAGCCTACCAGTGGCACAACGTTCTCACCCTTCTTGCTTAAAATTCCAGCTATTCCACACATATTGATAACTCCCTAACCAAATTCAAAAGTCAAGATCCTATTTTGTCAACAAAGCAGGAAGCTCGACTTCAATCACTATTATATAGTGAGTAATGGCTTAAAAAGCTTTATTCACAAAATTCTAATACTTTGAGAAGATCAGGCTCACTAACTATTTTATCGGTTGCTTTTTTTATTTCTTCATCTTTGGGCATGAATGCTACGCCTACTCCAGCACGCTGTATCATGCAAATGTCAGACTTAGTATCACCTACAGCCAGAGTATTTTTTATGGGCACACTAAACTGCTGGGTACTCTTTTCCAAATGATATCGCTTGCAGACAGAAATTTTGCAATAGCAGCCGATCCTATCCCAGCCAAGCGGCATGTCAACCTTGCCGGTAATCTTGCCGTTTAATATCTGGAGCTTGTTTGCCATAACAAAATCTAGGTTCAGCCCATCAGCCACCAAACCTGCAGCTATGCTATAGCTATCACTTATTATTCCGACCTTGTAGCCTCTGTCTTTCAATGCGGAAATTGTACGCTCACAATGCTGGGTGAGAGGTATGGATGCAATAGCAGATTCCAAGTCTTTTCTTGTAAGGCCTGCAAATAGCTGGGCTATCGCCTTTGTCTGCTCGTGTCCGGACATCAGCCTATGTGACTGGATTGACCTTACTTTGTCGGATAGGTCAAATCTGTCCGCAAGCTCAAAGACCAGCCTGCCCTGAATAAGTGTGCCATCCATGTCAAACGCCGCAAGGTTTGACAACATCATCATTCAGCGTACGTACTAGCCTTGCTTAGAACTTTTGCAAATTCTCGCACATCGATATCTTTGAACGGCTCAATTTTGAGTGGTGCAGGCGGGTCCTGTTGCTGATTTTCTTCTAGCATGTTTTTGCTTCGCAGAGCTTCTAATATTTTTTCTCGAAGTTTTGGAGGACAGATCTTGCTGTGATATATTGATCCTAGCGACCCAACTACCATTTCTTTCAGATGATCGTCGCCCTTATCTTCATGGAAATGAGGATTGCGTGTTTCAACTTGCATTACTTCGACTCCTTTGTCCATCGCCTCCTGATTAGCAGTTGGAATAATGCCACCAAATTCTTCCAGTACATTTACTATTTCATAAGTCTCAATCGCATAGCCCGACGAATAGGTGAGTAATTCGGCTAACTTGAGGGACATGCAGTGCTCGCCTGAGTTGCCTGTACGCATTACTTCCGTCTCAAAGCCAGTATAGTACGATACTAGGGAATTCAGATGCTGGTTTGTTATCTCTGACACGCGTCCCCACTTACTGAAGTAGAGCCCTGTTTCAGATATTTTTGGCTTGTAAATCCATGACACCCTGATCATAGTATAGGGTGTCTGAGACATTGCGATGCCTGATGCAAAGATCTTGACATACTCGTTGACTGCACCTGGCACGTAGTTGTCTGCGTCAATAAATCCTACAAACTCTTTGCCAGCCATCTTGGCAAGTAGCATTCCTATCACCATACCCTCTGCCTTACCGGCTCTCACCATGCCATCGGACCCAAGGATGCTTGTATAGCCTACATCCTTAAGCACCTCTGCTAGGACAGGATCACGCTGATGCAAAATGAATGCATTGCGCCCCACAAATCTGTTGAACTGCTGAAGTGCATCCTTTTCAAGCTTATATCTATCAACCGGCTGCCTTGGGCTATTTGATACTATGATAGTCAGACAATCATGTGGTATGCCGCTCAGTACCCCTTCAAGTAGCCGTAACCGCTCGCCCTTAGTGGGGATAACTATGGCCATACGCCTCTCTATATCCACGATCTGGTTGTTTCCTATATTCACTATGGATTCAGAAACAGGCCTGCCGTCGTCAAATCCTGAGTCAAGCTCATAGACACGTTGCACTCCATGTAGGCTGGTCGCGCCAAACCTTTCAGTATACCTTGGCAGGTCAAGCTTCATTTCCTTTAGCATTCAAAGAAACACAGTGATTGCTTATAGCAATTTACGCTAATAACTATAGAAATTTGCTGCTGGACAAATGTAATTTTTTTGGATGTGACAATGAGTATCATGTCTTTAGAGCTTCTCGTGCCAAAAGGGGTTCATCAGCAGTAAACCATTTCAGGCAGGGCAATAAAGATTGATGACACAATTAACAAATACATGCAGGGCAGCATGAGTTATTGTCTAATAACATGGTGTTAGTCTTTGACTACAAATAATAAGTATTAGTCCGTAGTGGATTGCAGAGAATTACCTTTTCTCACCTTTCATAACATGTTGCCGTAAGGATGAGATTGAGTAGCAGATGAGATTGCATCCAAGTTGAGTATATTTTACGAATATTGGAACAAGGAATAATACTGCAAAAAACAGAGTTCATCAGCATTGACGCGGTAGTCGCTATTGATGAAGTTAGATAAAAGGTGTGAACACGCTTTGATTATTCAATAACTGTTTATAATATCTCTTGATGACTCATGCTATGCAGGACAGGAAATATCAAAGAAAAAAGCATCTAGTGGAGAAATTCATTAAGAAAATCGGCAAGGTTGACCATTCTGTCATACTGAATAACGTCGATATTGACTACGATACTCTTATGAAGATACTGTCTGACTTACGAAACGAAGGTAGGATCAAATAAATTTATTGAGCTGCAATAATGTAACAACTGGCATGAAGAGCACTTTCGCATAGGACTGCTATGCTTTTGGTGCTGCGAAGATGATTTTCATGAAAGTAAAGGCGTCAAGTCCGGCTTGAATGCATTTTTTAACAGAGGAGAGGGACTTGTAAAATTAAGATGCACTCTTGCATATACTGTGCAATTAGTCAATTTAATATCACAATAACTGGGCACAAAGAGAATGAGGAACTCTTGACAGTGTACTGCGGCCATTAGAGATACTTAAGAAATATGTTTATCAAGGCACCCTTATAATGTGAGTATGGCTATTGCAGGGCGGTTCCAATACTTCTTATTTTAGAAGTGAGGAAGGCCAGTCCTTTTTTGAATACTAAAATCTAGTCTGAGAATCTTGTACTAAAACTGGTAAATAGTTTTTAGCGGAGAAATATGAATGGTATGGT
>JBJMEE010000141.1:0-7212 GCA_045809585.1 Nitrososphaera sp.
TCCAGCATCTGACAAAAAGGCTTTCATGATAAGAGAAAAAGACTGTATATTCTGTATGGCATGTGAAAACGTCTGTCCGCCTCAGGCAATCAAGATATTTCAGAAAGGTTAGGCAGGCTACAGCGAATTAATATTGTACAACACTTAACTCTCTACTACAGGCATTGGCTGAAAAGTTTCTTATTGTTGCCACAGGTGGCACATTTGATGAGTTACACATTGGTCACATCGCTCTGCTTGCTAAAGCATTTCGAGTAGGCAAAAAAGTGATAATTGGGATTTCAAGTGACAGCTTTGCAGCCAATAGAGGAAAGCAGATCAACTACAATTTTGAGGTAAGGATTGCAAACCTGAAGAATATGATCAAAAAAGAATTTGGCAATGTCAACTACGAAATTGCAAAGCTGGATGGCGATTTTGGTCCGGCAGTAACTACGGGCGATGTCGAAGCGCTAGTGACCAGCACAGAAACTCAAAGTAAGGGCAAGCTCCTCAATGAGATGCGTGCTAAAATTGGCGTGAAGCCTGTAAAGGTAATTACCGTAGAACTAGTCAAAGCAGAAGATGGCTCGACGATTTCTTCGACCAGAATCAGAACTGGCGAAATAGATAGACATGGAAGAAGACTATTACCGGGAAGATCCTCAAAAGACCCAACTCCACGAATGAAGGCCGGCGAACGTTGAAGGATAAGAAGAAAGAAGATATAAAAAATAGTGTGTATGCCAAGAGAGATATTTACAAAATCTAGTTTTTTACTTAGGAATGCAGTAGTGATGACAGTTTATTTAATTATGCCTATGTGATTCTATCTATTGCAGCGTCAAGATATTCTTTATCGATCTCAAACCCGACAAATGAGATCCCAAGACGCATTGCCGCAACTGCAGTAGAGCCAATGCCTACGAACGGGTCAATGACTAATTTTGCGTTGCCATGCAATCTGATGCACATTTCTGGAAGCTTGATAGGAAATGTTGCGGGATGCGGACGCTGCTTGCTTCTGCTTTGTATCGTTTGATAAGGTATGAACCACATGTTCCCTCTGTCCCGTCTGTCTTCCTTATTGGCTGCCTTCCAGCGCTCAATATTTGTCTTATCCTGGTACGATACACCGACAGCCAGCTTGTCAAGGTGCACGTCGCCATATTTTGTAAAGTGAAAGATATATTCATGACAGTCATTGAGGAACCTATTACTCATTGTTGGCTTGAAGTGGCCGACTGCTATGTCGCCGGAAATATTCGGGTAGTTACCGACTTCAGCCTTGCTTATTGCTATAGATTTGACCCAGTGGATGACGTTTTGTAGAACTAGGTGCTTCCTCAGAACATGTGCTACATCCCACGCTATCCAGGGATCCTTTAGCTTGTTTCCTATATTTAGGAAAAAAGAACCGTCGTCTGTAAGCGACTGCTTGACTGCAATGCCTACCTCTTCCATCCATGTCAGGTATTTTTCACGAGGGAGCTCGTCCTTGTACGAGCTATAGCCCGTGCCGATGTTATAAGGAGGGGACGTGACAACCACATCAGCTGACTTGTCTCCGACGTTTTCCTTCAATCCAGTTATGCAGTCCTTTAGGTAAAAGGTGGTGGTGCAATTGCTTTTTTGCAGGACCTTATAGGGCACGTCTTGATTCTGCAATCAGAAACAAGACACAGCAGCCCAGCATTTATCTTTTGTATTTCATATTTGAGAATATAGTAGTGATGATGTATGGCACTGCTGCAATGGCATGACAGAGTTATTGGAAAGTGCAGCCACCTACCTCTTTTGAAGTGACGATGATGATGACTACTATCACTACACTCTATGCTTGTAGCTGGGAGGCAAGATGAATCGGTGGGGGAGTAGCCAAAATCAAAAAAATACAATACAAGAAAATCTATGCGATAGTTTTTAAAATAGAATGGATATTGCTCACATCTAGCACTAAAGAAGAGTGGGTAGATACATAAAAGATAGAAAAAGAAATGAGCCAAGTCAAAGATCTATGTAGTGTTGTTATGCCAGTCGTTGTATGTTTTTATGGTAATTTTTATTTCTAGCGAGTTTGTCGATTACCAGGGCTCCGAGAATCCCCATTGCAGCTGTCGGAATAGCTACAAATGGAAACACATTTTGTATCATCTCAAAGTATATCTGCGGTATCATGCTTGGCCAGACAACCTTGCTCTCAAATACTTCATTGTAGGTGTAAGTTATCAAGGGATAGTATAGCATAAAGAATGCAAGGCTGACAATTGTGCCTGCAGCGTATAGCGAAAGTCTTGATCTGGAAAATGCAAGTAGCGCATCTGCAGCCACGATTGGGATGATGCTTGATATGTAGAATGGGATGGTGGGGGCAAGTGCGCTGTTTGGAATAATCGAAGTCAATACACCTATCATGATAAAAGCAACACCAGCCATAGAGAGCACACCAAACCGCTTGCGGGCAAGGGCAGATGAACCTATTAGGCAGGTAGATATCAGGAATGGGAAGGCAAGCGTAGCAACAGTCACTCCAAGAGCGGGGTGGGGATTAAAGTTAAAGTATGCAGTCTCTGAGAATGGCAGAGAAAACATATCAATCATGCCCGATGCTGCAAGCCATATTGGCAGTATTGCAATAACAATCAGAACAGAAGGCAACCTTCTAGTACTCTGAGCTAAACCTGCAAGCGCTCCAGCACTACCTACTACCATGCCACTTACAAGCACAAAATGGGGCGGACTGAGTAAGCCGTCAAGCCCAAAGGCTGAGTGCCACCCAAAGTCTACCGGCGCAGCACTTATCAGCATTATTATACCTGCTATAACCAACTTCACTGGCCAGATCATCTTGCCTGCAGTAGCAATGCCACTAGATTTTGAAGCAGAGTATACCAGAACTGTACCTACAACTGCAGAAGCTACACCAGAGTAGAGTATAGCATGAGGAGGCGCAAAGAAAGATTCAGGCTTGTTGAGCAAGTGGTTGGTGATATCCCAGCTGCCGCCTGCCGCAGCTAGCAGCATGCCAAGGCTTACAAGCACATAACCTGCAAAGAGCTTGCGGCCGAGGCCATAGACTTCAAGGTACTCTTGATGCCAGAAATAGTTCAATACCCACTCTTAGCAGATTCAATAATTAAGGCTTTGTCACTTGTACTGAATATGTTCCAACAAACTCTTTCTGTTGATCGAGAGTACCATCCTGTGGATAATGCGCTCGATCCCAAGTATGGGGCAGCGCGACAGATTTGATAAAAACCACAAATTTTCCCTCAGTCTTTGGTATGGCCTCTATATCAGCGCTATATGTCTTGCCTGTCTCCCATGGCCTACTGAAAGCTTCAATTGAAGCATATTGCGCCAACACAGACTCTCCTGTACTGGAATATTGAGAGCTCAAGAGCTTGCCTGGCGTTATCAACATCGGCGTCTGAGTAAAGTTATGCTTCAGTATCTTGATGTTGTCAATGCTCGTTAGGTTTGGAAATCCTACGGATACAAGCTGCATGTCTGCGGCGTCCTCGCCATTATTTGTCCCAGTCACAGAGATAATAAGCGCCTGACCAAGAGTGATGGTAGGTGCAGATAGGTTCACATCGTTCACGATGGCCTGAGGCCTTCGAGGTTCTATTGACTGATACGACTGAGGAAAAACATAAAGTGAGAGTGAAAAATATACCACCAGCGCCACTGCAACGGCGCCGGTGAGAATGATCGCCTTTAACAATGTAATGAGTATAAAGTTACACTATGATCTTTTATTCCTTCGTCCCATGCAAATCAAAGTTAGCATATCCCATACACGAACATATACATGATGACGCAAAAAAACACAGGTGCATGCAAGTAGGCCGAAATGAGTTGTAAAAAAATCAAATGCTGCTTCTCTATCTTGATGACCGTGTACAGAGAAGACAGTTTAGAAAAAATATTGTGGTCTTCTTTGCTGCAACTTACAAGAGCTTGTGTTTTGCATCTTTTGCATACTGTGTGTGTCTCTCTCTTTTTTTGTGTAGAAAGGGGCGTTCATGTTTGCATTCACATGCTCCTCCTGCAAACTACCTGACAAGGATATACTTACACATAGCAGACTAGCGGCTCTTTATGTGCGACTGCCGCTCATAGATCCTTTGCACCTTTTCTAGGGTATCAATGTCACTTACAGTCTTGTCGGTCCGGATGTACTTTATCCTGGGGAAGCGAAGCGCAAACCCGCTGTTATGTCTATCGCTTTTCTGTATACTATCAAATGCCACCTCAAGTACAATCTCGGGCGTGACGACTAGTCTATAGCCTTCATCTCTGACAGTTATTGACCGTAGCTTGTCAGTCATCTTACTGATCTCTGCATCTGTAAGGCCAGAGTACGCCTTACCTATTGTCTTAAGCGAGCCACCATCATACTCATCTCTGACTGCAAAAGTATAATCAGACAGCGTCCCGGCACGCTTGCCATGACCATACTCTGCAATGACAATTACAGCATCAATAGTGTCAAGCTCGTGTTTTAATTTGGTCCAATGCCTACCGCGCTTGCCTGGATGATACTGCGATTCGAGCTCTTTTACCACCAATCCTTCATGTCCCGCATCTCTACTTTCTTTGAATGCGCCGGCTATCTCCTGAGCTGTCGACATAATCCTAAAACCGAGGTCAATTATGGGCTTTTTGAATTTAATCTGCGAGAGCAATTTCTTGCGCTCTGTAAGCGGCCTGTCAATGAGCGACTGTCCATCAAGATACACGATGTCATAGGGGACATAAACTACGGGGATCTCATCCATCAAACGGTCTGTAACATCTTTTCTTCTCAGCCTCTTTTGCAACTCTTGGAAATGAAGCGGCCTACCACCTTTATAGGCAAGCACTTCTCCATCCAGAATAAATTCTGCAGGCAGCAAAGATACAGCAGATACAATCTCCGGAAAAGAGCTGGCAACATCTTCCAGCTTCCTTGAGAACAGTTTCACCTTGCCGTCGAATTTGTGGAGCTGCACCCGGATGCCATCATACTTGAACTCACAAATCAACTTCTTATTATAATAGTGCTCAATCTCTTCTGCACTAAACATCACATCTGCTAACATGAAACTGAGAGGGGCAAGCGGCTTCATTATAGCAGTAGATAGAGCATCTTTTTTTGCAAGCAGTGCTACCTGTGCAATATCTCCGGACAGCAACATGGCCTGCCGGATTGCCTGTATGTCCCTCCCAAACGCCTTGGCAATAGCAAGTTCGACCAAGCCTTCTACCACACCTATACGCAGCTCGCCAGTTGCTATCTTGATCAGATATTTTGCTTCAATGGGAGAAGAGTTGAGCAGAAGTCCAGTCAGGATCTTCCTTTTTGCCTCTGCTGCCCCAGGGCCAGCTGCATCAGCGATTTTTCTTAGCTGATCGTGTAGATCTGGAAGCAACAGTTGCTGGGCCACAAGTGGGTTTTGCTGCCTCTTGGAAACTACATATTCAGCAAGCGCACCGATGTCGCCATGCTTTAAGTAAATCTCCTGTATCTCTTCTGGCCGCAGACGTGCAATTTCTGAAAGCGACCGCATTATCGTATTAGAACCGACATTGAGTGCAAGACCAGAGCCCTTAGGAAAGATAGCACCAGACATAAAGAGCGCAGCTGCTGCAAGCGAGGTGTCGCCGCCGCTGGCATCATCTTTCAGCTTGAGTATGTATTCTGCGATGGCAGACACCTTGGTATTTTTGCTCGCAGTCTGGCGAACCTTCTCACATATATCGACAAAGTACGAAAATTCGCTGGCAGGCATTCTTCTTCTCCTCCGTATATCCAATTTTCAGTTGTCCTTAAATCTCTTGGCAAAATGTCGAAATACAACCTCTGTGTGATTTTTTATGTGCCCAAGGCATCGTCTGTTCTGGCTATTGCAGTTGCAGTTGCAACTCTCATACCTGTTTCAATTGGGCTGTCTGGCTTGGGGCAGGAGATAAAGATAGGCGGGAGGCAGACCGTTGGTATCTATAACAATGCGGACAGCAGCATAGAAGATGCACAAGGCGATGTGACGCCTGTATACCAGCAGGTTGGGATAGAAGAAGTTCCCGAGACAAGAGACTACCACGACATCTTGCGAGCCAGCGTGCAAAAGCGAGGTGAGGCATTCTTTTTCACAGTAGTACTTGCTGGCAATCCAAATGACAACGACAAGTATGAAACGCAGTATCGGTGGCATATAATCACCACCAGCCCAATAACAAATAGAGAGCAACAATACATAATCCGATTTCAGAATTCTGCTTTTGGTGGCAACTCTACTATGCAAGGGTGGTATTTTGCGATATTTGACAGGACTGTCGGGAAGTTCATTGTCCCACCTACGAGTATCCCGGATATGACAGATAATACAGTCGAGTTTCCTATAGAGGACTTTTATATTGGCAACCCCTCGTCATTTTCCTACTGGGTAGATGTGTCAGTAAGGGTCAATGCTACCTTTGGCCAGCCAGACTACATAATGGACTATGCGCCGTGATCATGCAGGGCTGGACGATACTACTCTCTCTCGGCGACTGTGATCTCTTTTTTCAGCTCGAAGCTCTCACCGGACACATCATCAGTCACAGAATATGTTATGATATAGTCACCTATCGGAAGTGGCTGAACCTCCGGCGTAATTGTCAGCGTCAAGGGCATCTCGGTGTTGGGCCTATGGGAAGTAATGCTTCCCGCCTGTACGTCCTCTATCAGCTGAAGCTTAGTGCCGTTTGCAGCAGCTATTTCATAATCAGCTGTCATGTTCATGAAGTAAAGCGTATTATTGTTGCCGCCTTCTTCGCCTATAATCTGCCTATGGGCAAAACCCACCGGCTCTACATAGAGTACAATTGTTTCGCCTGGCGCAAAGACATTGCTTCGCTCTTCATATACACCATATCCAGCGGCAGAGAAAGGTTCGACAAAAGTGCTAAAGGTGGCGTTAAACTGTGTTTGGTTCCAGACCGACAAGTATAGCTTCCGTGCATCCTCAATAGTCATATTATCAGTAGCAGTCACGTTTGTAGCAGGTGCAGTAGTAGTAGTCGTCGTCATATTAGAAGCGGTATTGTTTGCAAGAGTCTCCGTGGTAGTGGTAGTATCATTATTGGTGGCTTGGGTGAACAATGCGGTTAAATTGACTGTCTGGTTCTGATGCTGCTGCTGCTGCCCAACGACTGTGATAGTAGTACCAGCAATTATAGTAGTAAAAGTTATTACTACTATTACTA
>JBJMEE010000142.1:0-6336 GCA_045809585.1 Nitrososphaera sp.
AGGATGAATATATGGATGTCAGGCTGCTGAGTAGGAGATAATTTCAAGCAAGAGCATAAATCCCTTTGATGATATAAAAGAAAGAGTGGAAAGTCCTCCTCTTTGGGTCTGGGCGGTTATCGTGGGTGGAATAATAGTTGCCAAATTTACTTTACGATGGTCAAGACTAAAGCGGCTTGCAAGGGAGCTAAGAAAAAGGTAATAGGACAGGATCATAGTCGGAAATATTAAACTTATTTTATACTATGCTGCAGCGATATTGCCATGGCGAGCCAGATTATATCTACTGACAAGCAATATCCTAAGCTCTCCAAGGCAGTTTCAGGGTACCTAGAGATAGACCATTTCAAAAATGCCGACCTTCATACGGGCTATTTCTGCTACAATTGCATATACTTCATCAAGGACAACCACTGCGCTATAGTAGAAGACACCGGACCTGATGTCAACGGGCGAGAGTCTGGCATAATAGCACCACATGGCCTATGCACATTGTGGGATCCAAACGAGGAGGAGGCGCGATAAGATGACAGACATTGGAAAGAAGATTAAAGAAGCTGCTGGGGCGGTCGACAATCTGACTAAGTTCAAGAAAAGGAGCAAGCTACAGGCATCATACATTGAATATGACAAGTTTGCCGACTCGAACTTACATGAAGGGTACTTCTGCTACAACTGTATCTACTGGATGAGCGCTAGTGGCGGCAAATGTATGCTGGTAGAAGATAAAGGACCTGATGTGATGGGCAAGGTGTCAGATGTAATTGCACCGCATGGGTGCTGCATGGCATACGAAGCTAACTATGACAAACTGCATGACACACGGAGCCCAACTGAAGGTGTTGCAATAGATACAGAAAAGAATAAGGAAAAAGTCACGACTGCAGATGTCGCGTAACTTTTTGTTGTATAGCAGCTATCATGAGTTTAATAAGGTCAGTGTGACAAGGCCACTGAAATTATAGGAGCAAGTTATAGAACTTAGCTACCGGAAACTTTTACCGCTTTACAATTAAAGCTCAAAGCATTATTATTTTAAATGGCAGAAAAGCTCAAAGACATAAAAAAGACGACGTCTGATGCAGTTGAGATAATAAGGGAACTTGGATCGCCAGACGTACAGAAGTCGCTTGAGAATATTCGCAACACTGCCAAGGTTGGCAGCGAGATAATTAAATCGCTTAAAGAGCCAGCCATGGTGACAAACATTGAAAACGTTCGTAAGACTACCGAGTCAATTGAAAAAACCACTGCGAGGCTTGAGAGGATCACAATGGAACTGAAGAATTCAGGCGTACTTGACGAGACAAGAGAGACGATCAAGTCCGCCAAAAACACTATCAGCTATGTAGGAGACAGCAAGAACATGGGTGAAACGATAGATGCCATAAAGGAGATGTTGCGCTCTATTTCTGCGCTTGTAGATGAAGTAAAACTCACTATGATTGAATCAAAAGAGTCAGGAGCAATTCACGACATAGAAGAGGCAATACGAGAGACGAGGAGTGCATTTACAGAACACAAATAGATGATGAATATATAACTCCTGAGTAACCATCAAGTCGATCAAGAACCTTGATGGAAGAGAGACACGTATAAGATGATTTTGACCACGCTGCTCGAAATGGTCATGATCATCCGACAGGGTGGGAGGCCATTCTGAGGCTATGGCGGCTCAAGACAGTGCAACACAATTAAAGTTGCAAGCGAATTGAAGCATAATGCGCATCATTAGAGATCATTAGCACAGCGGAAGAAACATATGCTGCTGTACGTTTGAACTCGAGGCCATCGGGCAACAACATCAGTCATCCGCAGGAAGAAGAGCTATGAAGACAACAGAAAGCAAAGGTGACGCTGACATGGGTTACCCTTCTATCTTAGATAAAGTCTTCTATAATAAAACTTCGAGATGCTTTTATAGACGTTAATACCTAGGATAACCATGAAATATAGAAGTAGAACTGATATAACTGCTCAAATTCTAGAAGCTGCAAATGGTGGTGTCACTAAAACTAAGATTATGTACAAGGCCTTTCTATCATACGCCCAGCTGAAGGAATACCTGACAGTGCTGATAGAAAACGGACTGTTAGAATATATCGAAGGAGAGCAGATCTACCGGACAACCGAGAAGGGTAACCGCTTTCTAAAGATTTACAACCAGATTGGTGAGTATGTTACAGCAGACATATCTGAAAAGAAGTAGTCAAGTAATCTATTTTAAATAACCAAGATCACGAATCAGAATCGTGTCTTGGAAGCGGCGAAGAGCCATCAGGCGGATGATAATCATAACCGCCGTATTCACAACATTGGGTATTGGAGTGAGCGTTGCACTTATTGCCGCCGGTGGGGGCTTTCAAAGTTCTAGACCTGACATCTTTAACCCGCCCACAGAGGCAGACATCTGGAAAGTTGGCGATCACATACAGGACGGAATGGCCTTGGAATATGTCCTGACTTCCAGGGGCGAGCTAAACTCACTTGAGTCTGCGCGGGTATCGATTAACTTTGATCAGGCCGGTGAAAATTGGAACGTCAGTTTCACGATCGCGAACGGCACTGGCCAACCGCTGGTAAACCATACCATAATAATGTCAAAAGAGCTTACTCGGGAGGGTCAGCTTGACGAGTCGTTCAGGCCTTACTTTGAGCATATACTGGCATCGATTTTTGCAGTCCGTGATATGGAATACGGTGAAAGCCCCAAGTATCTCGTAGTGGGCGCGCCGTGGGATACGATATTTGTTGGCTCATCTTCAACGACAGTTAGGGTGACAAGCGAAGAGCGTGTAGATACACCGGCAGGGACCTTTGACTCATTTGTGCTCAGTTACAAGCTCGCAGAAGTGACGAGCAAAATCTGGGTTGTTCGCGACATGCCGCTACCAGTCAAGGCAGAGGTATATGACGCGGAGGACAAGCTGTTGTACCAGTACGAGCTTGTGAGTGCGTCTGGCGTACCGTCAGCATCTATCGGCAACTCGCTGTAAGCAACTTAAGAATCCTTTGGAAAGTAAACATTCTCTACCATCCAGTCGCCATACGACCTGATCCTTGTATCAATCTTGCACCAAAAATGCATTGAGCCGGGCAGAACTTCTATACTGCCTTTGGGCATGAGTGTTACCTTGGCGCCCTCTTTGCCTTCGTAAGTGTAGGCATCCTTCGGATTAGCGTTATTGCCTATGAGTTCGACTGCCTTTTGTTTCACCATCTCGCTTGGTACAGGGAAAACCTTGCGAAATTTGTCAACTACAAGGCTGATATTTTCAGTACCATATGAGTCAAGATCAGAGATCTTACCTGGTATTGGAAAGTGCAGTTGAAGATTGATGCTATAGTGCGATCCAACAAATTGTGCAAGCTCATTTACCTTCTGGTACGCCATGTTCGGGCTCTTCTTTAATGCCGCCGCGAGGGTGTCGTGGTTGCGTTTTATATTAAGATGCAGGTCGTCCATAATGCTGGAAAATGTCACCATTGCAGTCTTTTCTTACAATTTGCGGTTAATTAGCATTACAATTATTATAGCTCTTGGTAGAGATCTATACACCATTGAAGTCTGAACAGCTCTTTGCCAAGGCAAAAAAAATCATGCCCGGCGGGGTTAACAGTCCTGTTCGCTTTTACGAGCCTTATCCTTTCTTTGCTACCTCAGCGCGCGGAAGCAAGCTCACTACTGCCGATCATCAGATCTACCTTGACTACTGTATGGGCTATGGAGCAATGCTTCTTGGGCATGGCTATTATTCGGTAATTGAAGCTGTTAGGTCCCAGCTTGATAATGGGACACTCTATTGCGTGCCTACAGAGTGCGAGATCAAGCTGGCTGAAATGATATGCCAAGTTGTGCCGTGCGGAGAAATGGCGCGTCTTGTCAATACCGGCTCTGAAGCCACAATGCATGCCATCCGGCTTGCACGCGCTTTTACAAAGAGAAAAGAGGTGATTAAATTTGAAGGTGGATATCATGGTGCTCATGATTATGTTCTTGTCAAGGCGGGATCAGGCATGGCTAGCATCCCTGCATCAGAAGGAATGCTTGAAGAGGCATCTGCTTACACTAAAGTTGTGCCGTACAACAAGCCAGCTGAGCTTGAGCGCGCAATTGAAAAGAACCGTAACACTGCCTGTGTCATAATGGAGCCAGTGCTTGCAAACATTGGGCTTGTGCTGCCTGAAAAGGGATATCTTAACGAAGTGAGAAAAATAACCGAGCAGAACGATATTATCTTGATATTTGATGAAGTAGTCACTGGCTTCCGTCTTGCGCTTGGCGGCGCTAGCGAGTTCTTTGGGCTCAAGCCAGACCTCGTCACGTTTGCAAAGGCACTTGGCAACGGCCTACCAATAGCTGCAATCGCCGGCAAGAAAGAGATCATGTGCAAGATTGCACCTGCAGGCACAGTCTATCAGGCAAGTACGTTTGCTGGCAATCCTGTGTCTGTAGCGGCCGGCATTGCTACATTGGAAACATTGATCGATGCCAAAAATACGATATATCCCAAGATCGCCAAAACATGCGATAGTATTGTTGACGGCATCAAAGATATGCTGACTAGAGCGCAGCTTGACTGCACTGTTAATTCAATAGGTTCAATGTTTCAGCTATTTTTTACTAGTGAGAAGGTAAAGGATGAAGCTAGTGCCAAGAAGGCAAACGCGAGAATGTTCCGCAAATTGTTTGACGAGCTGCTAAAGCAAGACGTCTTCATCCCTCCTTCACAGTTTGAAACCTGCTTTGTATCGTATGCACATACTGAAGACGACACTGACAAGACAGTAGAGGCATACGGCAAGGCACTTCATGAGATAAAGAAATGATGAAGACGATACGAGTCGGAACCCGAGGCAGCAGGCTTGCAATAGCACAGACAGGGATAGCACTTGCCGCCTTACGCAAGGTCCACCCCGAAATACGCTTTGAAGTAACCGCGATAAGCACTAAGGGCGATGTTGACAAGAGGCCACTCTTTACCATGGACGAAAAGGGAATCTTTGAAAAAGAAGTGAACGAAGCAGTCAAGCAAGGAGAGGTTGACTTTGCAGTACATAGCCTCAAGGATATCCCACCAGACCTATCAGATGATCTTTCGGTGGCATGCATTCCCAAGAGAGGGAGTCCAAACGACGTGCTTGTCACCGACAATGGACAAAAACTTAAAGA
The DNA here is from genome assembly GCA_045809585.1 of Nitrososphaera sp. GTDB lineage: Archaea > Thermoproteota > Nitrososphaeria > Nitrososphaerales > Nitrososphaeraceae > Nitrososphaera. The sequence continues at coordinate 5,174 of JBJMEE010000142.1, forward strand.
TCTATTGCCTGGCTCAGTTATTGGCACAAGCAGCCTCCGGCGGGCTGTACAGCTGACAAGAACCAGGCCAGATCTTAATGTCAGGCCGATAAGGGGTAATGTCGAAACAAGAGTGAAAAAGGTGATAAGTGGCGAGTACGACGCAGTGGTTTTGGCAGAGGCAGGCCTTGCAAGAATAGGCATGAAGGATGTTATTGTCGAGCGTTTTAGCATAAGAGATTTTGTACCAGCGCCAGGCCAGGGAGCCATAGCCATCGTGTGCAGGAGCAATCAGCCGGCGCTTGCTGGCATGCTTCGGCAGGTGGAGGATCGCCGCTCGCGCATATCAGTGGTTGCAGAAAGAGCACTTATAAAAAGGGTGGAGGGGGGCTGCAGGTTTCCACTCGGAGCCGTGGCAATAACCAACGATGACAAGATAACGTTTTATTCAAGCGTCTTTTCTGCAGACGGTAAACAGAGCATTCATGTCAAAAAGGTAGGCAGAGCAAGCAAGCCAGAAGAGCTGGGCTCCGCTGTAGCAGACACGCTAGTAAAGCAGGGAGCAATGGATCTTGCAGAAGGTTGGCGCAGAGCAGTAGATGAGTGGAACAAGAAACTATGAAAAAGGGTAAGGTGTTTATCTGCGGAGCCGGTCCAGGCGATCCCAAGCTGATGACTCTGCGGGCAATGGAACTCTTGAAGACCTGTGACATTGTGTTATATGACCGGCTGGTGGGCAGGGAGATAATCGACCAGATACCTACAGGATCTGAGAAAGCCTATGTTGGCAGAATGGTTGGCGACCCCACCACACATCAAGACAGAACAAATAATCTTATGGTGAAATACACGAAAAAGGGTAAGACCGTGCTGCGGCTCAAGGGCGGAGACCCCTTCATCTTTGGGCGGGGAGCAGAGGAGGCTGAATATCTCACCAAGCGCGGGATCGAGTTTGAAATAGTGCCCGGCATTACTTCATCCATTGCCTCGCCCGCATACGCCGGTATTCCGCTTACCCATCGTCGGTACTCCTCCTCAGTTGCCATAGTCACCGGGCACGAAGATGAGAGAAAAGATAAGCTAGTGGTCAGATGGGACAAGCTTGCCGGCGCGGTCGATACTATAGTAGTATTGATGGGCATTGGAGAGTTGGATCAGATTTCGCGCAATTTGATAAAGGCTGG
>JBJMEE010000143.1:0-10804 GCA_045809585.1 Nitrososphaera sp.
TGAAATTATCTATCTAGTTGTTCGACTAACTAACTTACTCGCTCAGTTGGAACCTTCTGCAACATCGATGTGTACCACTGTATATTTGGATGCGGGTTGTGTGGTTCCTGCATTGTCCATTGATGTTATATTTTCAGATATTATCTATTGACGGTTGTAGTGTTATTGTTTGTCCTCATATTCCCAGTTATGCCTATTGTTTTTGTAGTATTCGAGGCGATTGTTGGTACGAGACGAAAGGACTGTATTGAAGTCCAAAAAACCATTACTAGTGGCACCCGCTATAGATGCTTCTTCACTATAAGGAACGTACGAAGGAATCTAAACAACTTATCCATCAATAGAGGAGTAAGGCACATCTAGCAAGTATTATAGGCTAGAATGAGGTGGATTTCAAAATTGCTGAGCTACTGCGTTAGATCTATAATACTTCTTCTGATGATAAGCTTGGCTCCCGGTGAAACGTCATATTGCTCCAGAATTATGTCAGGGTCCTTGATCAGCTCGTTTCTGAATTCTGGCTCGCTGGCTGCCTTGAGCAGAACTTCGCTTATAATCTCAGCTTCCTTTTGCTGTTGAGACTCCAAGGGTATCAGCACCAAACCGAAAGCTTGTATATAATCTTAATGCATGATTCCTATATAACTTAAGTGGAAGAGAAAGTATAACAATCGTGACTGAGCCAATGCGCAAGATGTAAGTACTGACTGCCAGCAGGGAACAATCGCGCCCGTAACTGTCGTAAGATCAGTTACACATATGCGTGCCCTAACTTCTTAGGCTTGACAGGTCACTTGCCATGGGTATTGATCGGAGCGCTACTGGACGAGTTTCGTTTATTGTCTCAAAAAATTGGTCAGAACCTTGGCATCATAAGCAGCACAATATCTCTAATGGGAGGGATATATGTTTCTCTAAGGTCCGGGATAGGGCTCACGGTAGTCAGGCACCGAGCTGAATCACTGAGGAGTAAAACAGAAGAATATCTCAGGCATCATACATCAACCTCAAGGTGATGGGATCTAAGTTTGCGTGATTCCATGTCTGAGTTGTAGAGTCTTGAGATTTCTTACATTTCTGTTATTTTAGACATATCGTCCTATAAGCGGGACCCGTGGCCTTTTCAAAGCTCCACCTCATCGATAGAAATCCAGCGGGAGCGCCCATACTGAAAGTAATTACCAATATCAATAATTATGAACGCATTGTTTTACTAATGCGGTTCGACATATGTTCTGACAGCAAAAAGCCTTCATTGGCGAATCTATCACGTTTTTGCAACTATAGAGAGAGCGAGCATGAAAAAAAATGAAGAAGAAAAGATAGGTAACACTTGTGTCCTATCCAGTTACATATGCCCTTTCCCCATGCTGTACAAGGTCCAGACCGACCTCTTCCTCCTTTGGAGTGACCCTTATGCCACCTGGCCATACTAGATCCATTACCTTGATAATGACTGCAGTGATTCCCATCGCCCATGCAAGTGCAGCAAATGCACCTACCGCATTTTCGTATAGCTGTGCAGGGTTGCCAAAGGCAAGGCCATTGTCTCCCCAGGGTGTGAACCTCTGTTCTGCAAAGATGCCCGTCATCAGAGCGCCTGCAAGGCCACCGATGCCGTGTACGCCCCATGTGTCAAGTGCATCATCCCATTTCCTTCTATTCTTGAACGCAACTGCAGCGTAGCAGACAATTGACGCCACGATGCCTATGACTATTGAGGACATTGGTGACACAAAGCCAGATGCTGGAGTGATAGCTACAAGCCCAGCTACTGCGCCAGAAGCAGCACCAACTGTCGAAGGCCTTCCAGTGTGTGCCCAGGATATCAAAGCCCAAGTTACTGCCGCCATGCCTGTAGCAATTTGCGTTGCAACGAATGCACTTGTAGCGTTTGTAGCCGCTGCACCTGCGGAACCTGCGTTGAAACCGAACCAGCCTGTCCACAGAAGAGCTGCACCTAAGACAACAAGTGATATGTTGTGTGGCTCCATCGGAACCTTACCATATCCCAGCCTGCGTCCAAGCATGAGAGCGATCACAAGGCCGGACCAACCAGAGGTGATATGGATGACCGTTCCGCCTGCAAAGTCAAGAGATCCCAGACAGCCTGTCCATCCAAAGCCACAATATCCAGGGTTTCTTCCATAATTATCAGGTCCAGTGATCTCCCATGTCCAATGTGCAGCAAAGTCATAAACGAATGTTGCCCATATGACTATGAATATTATGAATGCACTGAATTTCATCCTCTCTGCCAGTGCTGCAACGATTAGTGCAGGTGTAATGATAGCGAACATCATCTGAAATATCATGTATGTCTGGTGAGGTATGGTTGTACCATCTATACCACCGTATGCAATTGAGGGTACATCATGAAGCACGTACTGCAGGCCTGCCCAATCGAAGGTTCCTATGAATCCATAGCCTCCCGCATCAGGTCCAAAGGCCAGACTGTATCCCCAGAGTGCCCACTGCACCGCAATTACACCCGTAGTAATGAACACCATATGAAGGGTGTTGACAGCATTCTTTTGTCTCGACAGACCACCATAGAATATTGCTAGCCCTGCAGGGGTCATCATAAGCACCAGCGCAGAGGATGTCAACATCCATGCATTATCTCCGTGGTCTATCTCACATGGAACAAGACTTACTTCTCCAGTTTCGTTATCTGTTTGTGTCACATAGCTTCCGTCCTCATTTGTGTCGAAGCAGGAATACACTACTGCAGGGTCGTCAGCTGTATAGGCAAGTGCAGTACCAGAGAGATTAACGGTCGCCAGCGCTGCTATTATAGCAGCTAGACCCAGAAAACTGATTTTTCTATCAAGAATATTCTTAGTTTTACCGTCTATCACAGGATTGAAGGCTAGAAGGTTTGAATAAAAGCATTTATCCTAATTTTTGTTAACTCCAATATATTTTGGTTCATTATAAAATGGAAAATAATAACCCAAAAGGAAACTTTTATGATAAGGTACTTTATTATTATATTACTGCAATCGCAACTTCCATGATTGACATAAATATGTGCCAGCCACTTGAGAAGACAATAATTGGCCGCCGATATCAATTCCCTGATTCAGGATTGGAAAAGTAGCGTCGTCACTTACATCACATCGTCTGATGATACCGACAGGCTGGCCGAATACGCTCTGCACCTAGCAAGAGTACTTGCTTATACTAGCCTCGATGTCCCTGCGTTATTGTCTTCGATAGATGCAATGGGGCAGGACGTAGCCAGGATACTTAAAAAGGGCGCCAATATGCCCCCGCGACCAACCCAGATAATAGAAAAGATAAATGACCATCTCTTTAACGTGCAAAAATTCAAGCCAAATACAGATGACTATTACAATCCACTCAATAGCTACCTCAACGTAGTAGTCGAACGCAAAAGAGGGATCCCTATTACACTTTGCATACTTTACATTAGAGTCGCCCGTTCGGTGAACTTCAAGATGTACCCTGTGAACTTTCCTGGCCATTTTTTGATCAAGCACATTCTCGAGGACAACAGCGGTGAAATCATTGTCGATCCATTTAATGGAGGTAGGATAATGGATGACTATTCACTCAAAGTGTTGATTGATCAGGCGTACCCGCAACAGAATATTCCCCTTACCCATGCACTTGTCGAGAAAGCAACAGCAGCTCAGGTCCTGATAAGGATGCTGAACAACCTAAAAGGAAGCTACTACGAAATACAAGACATGGACAGGTACAATATTGCAAATGAAATGGTGCTTGCAATTGATCGGTATAACCCCGACGCAGTAAGAGACAAGGGAATCATATTTCTTAAAAAAGGTGATCCTTCAGAAGCATTAAAAGTTCTGAACACTTATCTAGAGATCAATCCAGAGGCTGAGGACGCTGATGATGTACTTGACATAATCCGCCAGATCAGATCTGAAAGAAAATAGGCTTGCCTACTACGACTGCAAGGTACTTATACATTGGAGTAATAACACTCGCTGTAAGTGGAGCGGTTGCTATTTACCTTAATTTCCAAGCTGTCAAGTGCCTGTCAGACCTTGCACAAGTTGACAGATCTGCTATTACTCTAGAACACCTCGAAGAGATGGAAGAGAACTGCTCGATCATTACCAATTCCTATGTCTATTCTGTTTATGGTGCTATTATAGGAATTACGCTTATAGTAATAGGGTTAGTAAAAAAGAGGAAGAGCATGCATGCTTTTTAAGATATATGTTGTTGGTTGGATATGATTATGACATATCATGGCGGCTCAAAAGCATGACGACTCACTTGAGAAGATTGCTGCTGATGTAAGAGGTTGTCCTCTGTGCAAGCTGGCGAAGACAAGGAAGAATGCTGTGCCAGGTGAAGGTCAGCTTTCTGCCAAGATAATGTTCATAGGAGAGGCACCAGGTCGTAGCGAAGACGAAGAGGGCAGGCCATTTGTAGGAGCCGCCGGTCGAATCCTTAACGAGCTGCTGAAAAAAGTAGGTATCGAAAGGTCACAGGTGTTCATCACAAACATAGTCAAGTGCAGGCCTCCAAGCAACAGGGTGCCGAAAGAAGACGAACTAAGCGCTTGCAGGCCATATCTTGACAGGCAGATAGCACTGATCAAGCCCAAAGTGATCTGTATACTTGGCAGGACTGCATACTTTTCCCTTTTAGGCGGCAGTTCGATAACTGCAAATAGGGGTAAGATAATCAAGAGGGCAGGCCAAAAGTACTTTTTGACTTTCCACCCAGCTGCTGTTATTTACAATAAAGGTCTTCTTTCTGTACTGGAAGCCGATCTGAAAAAGCTGGCTGCAGAAATCAATAAGGAAGAAGAGAGGGAGGCATCATTGGAGGATTACCTATGAGCTGCAAGACCAGCTCGTTTTACCAGCGGCCTACTGAAGTCGTGGCAAAAGATCTTATTGGTAAGAAGCTTGTACGTATCATAAGAAATAACAAGAAGCAGTTCCGGCTCGCTGGCATAATCGTAGAGACAGAGGCATACGGCTTTAGTGGTGACGACCTAGCAAGCCATGCGTGTGTCGGCCCAACAGGCAGAAACAAAGTTATGTTTGGTAACGTTGGAAGGGCCTATGTGTATTTCACTTATGGCAACCACTTTTGCTTAAATGTCTCTGCAAGAAGAAGCGACATAGAGGCAGGCGCAGTCTTGATTCGGGGAATTGAGCCGGTAGAAGGCATAGATTTGATGAAGCAGTTCCGGCCAGTCGACGACATTTTTTCACTCACCTCTGGTCCTGGTAAGCTTACACAGGCTCTCAACATCACATCAGCGCTCAACGGAACTGATATGACCAATTCTGAATCAGAGATTTATATCGAGCTTGGTAAGAGGCCCAAGCGTATTGTCACCACGCCAAGGATAGGCATCACTCGAGCGATGGACAAGGAGTGGCGCTTTGTCGACCCATTGAGTCCCTTCGTGTCACGGAAATTTCAGATCAGATCATCACCATCATCATCATTATTATTATGACTAGCGACGATAGGATAGAGATCTATCAATGCTTTTTACTGTTAAATGATTTCATACGGATATAAAACCAAAGAATATGTGTACCTATAACCTTGTACGGATGACAGCAGGCTTAGAGTCAAACTCTAGCTGCTCTAGCAATAAATACACTACAATTTGCCTAAATCTAGGTAGATGAGGCTTCCCACAGAAAAGTTGGAATACAGCTAGTGCTAGCGCCACTCAGCCTCTATTGAGACTTCATATTCTTTTTCAATTGCATTCATTAATTTTTTACTCGTTATTTTGCCTCTTGACTTTGTGATAGCCACAATTGAAGCGCCACCTGCACCAACGCCTTCCTTTACGAACCCCTTTGCAAATGCCTGCAGGCCTGGCTTGCTCGATTCCCCTAGATGAAGATCGCAAGATAAAATTGGAACTCGCTTTGAAGCCGCACTTACAAGGCTGGACAGATCCGATGAGGGATCTTTTGTTATGTAAGTTGTAGTGCCTATACAAAGACCGTTTAGCGACCTGCCGAGACGCTTCAATATTGCAACGACTGCCGACATCTGGGTGCCTCCAGCAAGCATAACCTTGCCATTTTCAGACAGCACACCGCTTGCGATTCCGGCTACAGAAGACATCATTGGATCTCCAAGAGTAGATATAGCTTCAAAGGGCGAGTTTATAATACTTCCAACCTCAGCAAGGACTCTTTTTAGTGCAGAATCTACTACCTTGTTTCTCAGGTTGTGCGGATTTTCCGGCATACTGCTGCTTACCTTGAATCTTGCATCAATGCCAAGGGCGCTCAGCACGGCAAGTGCGGTTGTAGTGCCACCAGGAATGCTCTCACCTACTACTGTTAGATCTGACATGATGGCGAGTTGTTTTCCAAGTAGCTCGCCGTGCTCAAATGCACGCATAACGTTTGAGATGTCCATCGCATTTTCAGTCACAATGTTTCTGCCCGGCTCAACTCCAAATGATATATATGGTATTGAGGGCTTGACCTTAGCCCCTGCATCAACTACCAGAAGGGGGATCCTTGTCAATTGTAAAGCAGTCCGTGTGATGAGTGCAGGCGTAGGCTTGCCATCAGGTGTTGCTGGTACAGCATCAATGCATCTGCAGCGTCCATAATACAGAAATTCCGCATCTGCTGGCGATGTATATTTTACTAGTTCGGCGTTTGCCCCGGCTGCAGTAAGCCCTGAAATTTCGCTTGTGGCAGTGTGTGAGATCACACATACAAAAACAGGATTTTTCGTTGCAAATCTTTTGATTGCAACCCTGTCAGATGCTGTTATGTCCTGCATCTATTCACCAGCGGTCATAAGATCCAAGAATTTTTGTTTTGACCGAGGTTGGAGTACATAATTAGTTTTCTTTTCGTGTCCTATAGTGGATATAGAGGTCGGACCATAGTTGTGACCGGGATACAAAATGAGCTTTTCGTCCAGTTTTGCTAGCTTATCAAAAAGGCTATAGTACATCTCTTGTGCGTCACTTCCAGGAAGATCCACCCTGCCGCAGTTGCCCACAAAGAGTGTGTCGCCAGTTAGAATGAATTGATCATCAAGTAGCAGGCAGATGCTGTCATTAGAGTGACCAGGTGTATGCAGAACCCGTAGCCTGATGCTTCCTATTTCGATTGTATCCCCGTCAGATACTGCAATGTCTTTTTTCAGCTGCGAGTTTTTATGCTGTACTATCTTGGCCCCAGTTACCTCTACAATTTGCTCATTCCCAAGCACATGATCAAAATGAGTATGAGTATTGATGATGTACTTGGTCCGCCAGTTGTTCTTTTTTAGCGTCTGAAATATTTTATCCAATTCCCACGAAGGATCAATTACTGCCGCTTCGCCATTTTCCTCATCAGCTAGTATGTAGGTAAAATTGGCCATCTGGCCTACTGCGATCTGCAGTATTGCTAGCTTCATACTATGCCCTTTTCAGCCTCCGGTGGTATCCCTATCCATTCCACATAGACAGGACCTGTGTATTTCTTTTTCTTCTCCCTCTTCTTTCCTGCAAGTCCAACTTTTAATCGATGAAAGGTAATAGTGGCATCTGCCATGATGCACTTTTTATGAATCTGCCCAGTGTTTGGGTCAAATCCTGAAGGAACATCTACCGCCAAGACATAAGCCTTAGATTTGTTTATTGCATCTATTGCAGATGCATAGGGCTGCCTGATCTCGTCCTTAATGCCTGTGCCAAATATGCCATCCAAGATTATGTTAGCTTCGGCGATTTGGCTCTTTATCTCGTTGGTTATCTCCTTGCCAAATATTAATTCAATTGAATCCATTTTTTCGATAATACTCCAGTTAAGCTTTGCCTCTTCGCTTCTCAAATCAGACGGACTCCCAAGTAAAATGACAACTACTTTGGCTCCATACCCTGCCAGATGACGTGATGCCACGAACCCATCGCCCCCATTGTTGCCTGTGCCGCATACTGCAACTATTGTTTTACTCTTTAAGTTCTTGAACTTTCGGACAACAAAATCTGCTACTCCGTGGCCAGCGTTCTCCATCATGAGAAAACGTCGCATGCCAAAAATAGAATCGCCGTTCTGTTCGATAGTGTACATTTGGTCTGAAGTAATTGGCTTTAACAACACATTTGAGGGTCTATTCAGACAAACATAAAAACTATTTAACAGAATTTGGACGACGACTTCGATAAGAACCCTCCTCAAATAATATTGCAACAATCAACAATATCTGTACTACTGGTGTTCGTCAAGATATCGGAATCAGATAGGCAAACTAACATAAGATCTTGAGACATCAAGTTAAATCCTCTTTATTCGAGTTATGCTTCTTAAGCAGTTCCTTGAGGTCAGTACTCATATCGGCTACCTCGCGAAGCGTCAGCTGCCCCAGCTCTTCATTGCGCATCCACGTGATGTATCCATCACTGTCAATAACTATTGCTCCAGACCTTTCCAAGTAATGTGCTATAACGTTTATCTGGACTGGCGTGAGAGATGGAAGCACCTTGCGAAGGTCTCTAAGCTTCGGATAGCCGTCAAAATTCCTGATCGCTTTCAAAAAAGCGTTAATGTCATCTTCTGAAACTTCATTTGCAGGTCTTGCCTTTCGTGGTGATTTTCGGGACTTGATAGAAAATGTGTGTCGCACCTTGCCCTAAAACTTTTGCTTCCTATAGGGTTGGAAAGGCAAGAGTAGATTTTTCGAGCCCCAATATTGGAACATATAGTGACTGTGCATCAGTTCCTAGGCTATCTACGAATGTGAATTCTCCAGAAAGCCTTTTTAGCTGAATGAACTTTTTGTTAGGCTTTTCATTCTCAACAACATAGTGGACCGTCACGCCTCCAACTGTACCTGTCTGAATAAAAAGGACATGCTTGCTGTTGTAGTGAATATAGTAGAGCATGGGAATGACTCCAAGCATCGATTGGGCGGAGTAGATTATCACCTTAAGCATGTCTTCTAGGTTTTGGTATTTAAGATACATAATCTCGTTTTGAGACATGGCATTAAGATAAATCTCACATCATATTTTCTTTTTGATTAACTCAAATTCGCTTTGTGCTCAGTGCAGCGTGATGTATAATTTGATTGTGTGGTAATAGCCTATATGGTGTCTGCACACCATGAGCACAAGTATATAGGCGAACCTGACCTTGGAGAATCGGTTTGTTTGTAGCAAAGCCATTTAGAATATAGAGGTTGGGGCTCAAAATGGGTTTGCTGGCTTGGAGGGAATTCTCAGACGCTTTTATATATACAACAGAGATAAGCGGTATGTAGAGGTTTCTTTCAAGGTTGCGACATTGATGCAACCTTGAGAAGATAAGCACCCTGGCTCTTCAGAAAATAAATACAGCACTGAGTAGCTGCAGAGATGTCGGCGTGTAGGCGATTCTAGTTATACATCTTGCCAACATTGTATAGCGTCGAGGTCACTTCAATGTGCTACGCACTAATCAAGAGATGGATCCCATCTTTTCGATCTGCTCTTGATGATCACCGTGTCCGACATAATCTGGAGGAGGGCATACGGCCCAGCCATGCTGCCAAGTCGTGGCAGAGGGTGGACATTGCGTTCATACAAATTTTTTCCGCTGTAGAATTAACGGATCTGTCCCTTATGTCTCTAGATTCTTAAGTTACTGATCTATTTTTTGTACTTCTGTTGGCACACTTTTTTGCAATCAATTGCAAAGATGATCTATAATAGATAATTTTTAGTTCGCCATTGCGACCTTGACTCTTCGCACAAGGGTCTTAACATCAACTGGCTTTCTGAGGAAGTCATTTATCTTGACTCTGGGCATGGAAAATTCAAGATCACTTACTTCAAATGCTGACATGAGCACCACTTTTGCATCCGGCTTGATAGCTTTAACGTTTGCAGCAAGCTCAAAGCCGCTCATCCGCGGCATCCTTACATCTGTTATTACCAAGCGATAATCTGCAGAGTTTACCTTAAAATGTTCAAGAGCCAGCAAAGGGTCAGTAAAGCCAAAGACGGTATAACCCTGCCTGCCCAATGCCTGCTTGAAGATCAAAACGATATCCAGCTCGTCGTCAACTACCAATATAGAATGAGCGGAAGACGACAGCCTATAGCCACCTCGCTTTGATGCGATAGACTCTACTATTAGCGAAATGGTATGACGGCATTAAATCCACAGCTGAAACAAGATACGAACTTATATTGCCTGCGAAGAAATATTCTATAGAATGGATGTCTAGCAAAATCACATTTAAAATATCGGTCCATTCCCATCAATCATGACCTTGTAATGAGTACGGCTCGGACTTCTTGCCTTTGCAAGACACTATTATAGTGTATAATATAGGATGCATACAAGCCCACTACATAAAGTTACAAGAAGGGCGATAGGCGTTTGTTATCCAGTATTCCCATAATAATCGCATTGGGGTCTGCCATGTGATAAAAGGTCAGCAGGATGCAGCGTGTCAATAAGATACAAAAATACGGCAGACTGGCGAACTAATGACCATATCTAGGAAGAGGTTCATCAACTGAATGGATATAGTCACTGATGTTAGTATTTTAGAAAAAAACTAGGTGAGTTTGAGCAAGCAGAGATATCATGATGCTGCTGGAAGATGACTACAAAAGATGACTTTGTCATTCTCTTGAAATGCATGAACCATCAGCTGTCATGGCAAACCTAAATATTTGATCAACTTCCGAGTTTTCAAAAATTTCTGAGTCGTGAGTTATTATTATTAGCTGGGCTAGCGGTCCAACACCCTCTCTGAACGCCTCCGATAGTATTCTGACAAGCCCTCTCCTCCTATCTTCGTCAAGATGTGCCGTCGGCTC
>JBJMEE010000144.1:0-13804 GCA_045809585.1 Nitrososphaera sp.
CAATCGCGCAGGCATCCAAGTTGACAAACAGGCTGCACAATTATCTGACCAAGAAGTAAGCAAGATTTATGAAACTGTCAAAAACATTGTAAATGAGGTCTGCACCGGCAGCAAGCACCATGAGCCTATTGTGATATTGCAAAATGATAAGCCGCAGGAAGCACTGCCAATAAAAACTCGAGAAGCACTGGCAGTAGCAGCAGCTGCTGCTACTACTACAACTGCGAAGATGATTAAGAACAACAGCATCAAAAAAGTTGCATCGTATATGGATGCAGTAGATGAAGTGCTGAGCAGCGAAATCATGGACATAGGGCGCAGCAGTAGGACAGTCGAGCTGGACAGGCAGATCACAGTACTTGAGCATGACCTAGAAGAGCAGAACAAAGCCAAAGAAACTGTAATCCAAAAAGCGGCTTCTATACGTAAGCTGGCCAGCGAATTAATGGCGCTTTCCTACAGGAGAACCGACGAAATCGCAGACTTGCTGGCAGCCAACTCTGCATCATTAGTCACAGAAAAGGGCATAAAATACATCGAGGTAGCAGATGAACAGGTTGAGATGCAGCCAAACCTTGCCAAGGTAAGTTCGATGCTTTTTGCAAGGGCAAAAGAAATGGAGCGGGGCAACGCATCCATAGAAGAAGCACGTGCCAAGATTCTATCGCAGATTGAAAAATTAAGGACTGAGACTGCGGCCATCCACAGAAAAGTCATTGTAAAAGAACAGACCTCTAGGGAGTGGTACGAGCGCTACCGATGGTTCATCACCACTGACGGCCTCCTGGTGATTGGCGGCCGCGATGCTTCATCCAATTCTGCATTAATACGTAAGCATCTGACAGAGCACGACATTGTTTTTCATGCTGAAGTTCACGGCTCACCATTTTTTATCATAAAGAATGCTGCTGCTGCTTCTTTTTCAGCAACCCAAGAAGGCACGATCGATTCATCCTTATATCAAGTTGCACAGGCTACAATCTCATTTAGCAGGGCATGGAAGGACGGGCTCTCTAGCGCCGACGCATATTGGGTCATGCCAGAGCAGGTGAAGAAAGGAGCACCAACAGGTCAGTTCTTACCAAAGGGCTCGTTTGTAATAGAGGGCAAACGCAATTATCTCAAGGGGGTAGAATTAAGGCTTGCAATTGGCATCATGCAATTGAATAACAAAAGAGAAACGCTTCTCTGTGGACCAGAAGAAGCAATAAAAAAACGCTCACTATTTTATGCCGTGCTCCTGCAGGGTGGTTCGGATCCAATGAATGCTGCAAAGAAGATCAAGACAGAATTTGTAAAAATAGCTGAAGGCAACATCAAGATTGCAGAATCAATCAAGCATATCAGCCTTGACGACTTTATAAGAGCGTTGCCAGCAGGTCAGTGCCGACTGTCCTCCACTGCGAGGGGTCAGCAGCAGCAGCGGCAGCAGCTGCAAGAGATACCGCCACCACCATCAGTGACTGTAGAATCAGGCGACAAACAATTGGCGGGACCATAACATCAAAGAGTGTGAAGAAGAGGAACGGGTAGGGTAGTGAGATCGGAGAGCATATCAAAAGAAAGACTACGAGAATTTCTTAACAATGAAGTAGTCGTTAGCTCAGAAAGAAGAAAAAAAGATAGGGATAAACGGATACAATGATTAGCATATTGTACATTTAAGTAACAGGATCTTCTTCTAGCGGAAGTCAGATAAGTAATTAAAGGCATAAATTCGAATATTTTTCGTGGTAAAAAAGCCGGTCAGAGAACATACTGATGCAGATATGACTACAAGAGTACTAGTCAGGGATATCATGAACAGCCCAGTTGTTTCTGCATCTCCGAATGACACTATACATGACATTGCAAAAAAGATGAAAGACGAAAATATTGGAAGCATCATCATAATGGAAAAGGACAAGCCGGTTGGGATCGTCACAGATTGGGACATTGTTTCTAAAGCGTTAGTCAACGACAGCAGGCCAAGCCAGATAAAATCAAAAGAGGTAATGGAAGAGCTCTATACGATAGAAGGTGAGGAGAGTATCACAGAGGCCGCGCGCATGCTCAGGAAACACAACATCAAACGTCTTGGCGTAGTCTACAAGAACAGGCTTGTTGGTATTATATCCTCTTCAGATGTTATTGCAGTAACTCCTGATCTCGTAGAAATAGTATCTGAAAAAGCAACTATCATTAGAGGTGAGCTTGGCATAGCTCGCTCTGCCAGCAACATATCAGGGTATTGCGACGAATGCGGAGAATGGTCGGACCTATTACAGTATGACGAGGGCACATTCATCTGTGAAGTGTGCAGAGGCGATTCATCGAGTGCAGAAGGGACCTAGTATAGCTTTTCTTGCCGATTCGATGCTAGGAAGCATAGCCCGAAAACTTCGCATTTTTGGCTTTGATACACTATACGATGCGCAGGTAAATGATGACGATGAAATCTTAAAGATAGGCGTGGAGCAGGACAGAGTCATCCTGACTGCCGACAAGGAGCTGTTCAAGCGAATAGTCAAGATTGGTGTCCGCGGTGTGCTGGTAAGTGGGGGTGCAAGCGAGCTTGAAGACTTGGCGCACATTCTTAGAAAGAGTGGAATAAAGTCCGTTGGTATGGACGGTATTGGCTCGCGCTGCTCAGTATGCAACGGGTCCTTGCAGGAAATGACATCAGATGATCTGAAAAAAAATGATGATGACGACAATAATGAGAATGTTGCATTACCAGATAAGGTTATAGCATGTCATAACCGGTTTTTCTGCTGCGCTGTCTGCGGCAAGGTATATTGGGAGGGGAGCCATCTCAAGCGCATAACAGATCTTGTCCGAAACCTAAACGCCGAGCTTGTTGGCAGGGCTTGTACCACAACAACTACCACTTCATGCTAGAGAATTCTGCGTCAAAAGATTAAAATCCGTGAGAAGGAGGAACACAATCAGATGAGCTCAAATTCTGCTTTAGAGCACATGATCGGTAAGGTTTTAGTTCAAAAGGAAGCTGAATTCATTTCTGAGATAGATTCTGCTTACCAAGAGTCGCTTGACAACCTTGAATCTTCTCGAGGAAAGCTGGAATCCGAGCGCACAACGATAGTTGAGGCTGCAAGAAAGCAGGCCGAGAACCTTAAGCGCCAGATCATTGGCTCAGCAAGGCTTGCAGCCCGCAACCAGGAACTTCTGACAATCGAAAATGCTGTATTTAAAGCCTTTGAAGAGGCGAGGAAAAGACTGCAGGACTCAAGTACCAAAGATAGCTACAAAGAGTTGTTGAAGCACATGGTTGAAGAAAGCATCTCAGCTGTTGGAGGATCCAATGCAGTTACTATAGAGTGCAACAAAAACGATGTCGAGCTTGTAAGGAAGATAGTGTCTGACTTGCAGGATAGCAGCAAGGTGCAGCAAGCAAGAGTATCTGACCAGCACATTGATGTGCTTGGAGGCATTAGAATAAAATCGGCAGATGGCACCATGACATATGACAACACTCTTGATTCCCGCATTGAACGACTCAAACCTTTAATAAGGAAAAACATTGCCCAGATGCTAAGAGGAGTGGCGTAAAGATTGGTAGCAAAAGGGAGGATTGTGTGGGTCAGCGGACCAGCAGTTAGGGCAGACGGCATGTCTACTGCAAAAATGTACGAAACTGTAGAGGTGGGCGAATCAAAGCTCATCGGAGAAGTAATCAGATTAACTGGAGACATTGCATTTATTCAGGTATATGAGTCAACGTCCGGCTTAAAGCCAGGTGAGCCTGTCACGGGTACTGGCCAGCCGCTCTCAGTACTACTAGGTCCTGGAATCATTGGCAAGATCTACGACGGTATTCAACGGCCATTGGATGAGATTGCAGCCAAATCAGGTGCCTACATTGGCAGAGGAGTGCTGACAAGCCCAGTTGATATGAAAAAGAAATATACGTTCAAGCCCAGTGTGAAAAAAGACGATCAGGTAGGCCCTGGTTCGATCCTAGGGACAGTGGAAGAAACACCTCTTTTGACCCACGGCATCTTAGTTCCGCCAAACCATCCAGGTGGCAAGATAACCGATATTGCAAGCGAGGGTGACTATGATATTGAACATGTAATTGCAACCACTGAAAGAGGTGGTGGCGAAAAAGTTCAGCTAAAAATGTACCATAAGTGGCCGGTAAGAAGGCCAAGGCCGTATGCCGAGCGCTATGACCCAACAGTGCCACTCGTGACAGGTCAGCGAGTCATCGACACCTACTTCCCGATTGCAAAGGGTGGAACTGGTGCAATCCCAGGTGGCTTTGGAACGGGCAAGACCGTTACATTGCACCAAATCGCCAAGTGGGCGGACTCTAAGGTAGTAGTATACATTGGCTGCGGCGAACGCGGCAACGAAATGACAGAAGTGCTTGTAGAGTTCCCGCATCTTATTGACCCCCGCTCTGGCCGGCCGCTCATGGAGAGGACGGTGCTTGTAGCTAACACAAGTAATATGCCAGTGGCTGCAAGGGAAGCGTCGATCTACACAGGCGTGACGGTGGCAGAGTACTACCGCGACATGGGTTACGATGTCGTGCTTGTAGCTGACTCAACGAGTCGATGGGCTGAGGCGCTCCGGGAAATGTCAGGACGTCTTGAAGAGATGCCGGCAGAGGAAGGCTACCCATCGTACTTGGCATCAAGACTGGCAGAATTTTACGAAAGAGCAGGTAGGGTAAGGGCGCTTGGCTCTCCAGAGAGAGCGGGGTCTGTCACTCTGGTAGGCGCAGTTTCGCCATCGGGTGCAGATTTTACCGAGCCAGTGACGACACACACTATCAGGTTCATTAAGACCTTCTGGGCACTTGATACAAGGCTTGCTTATTCAAGACACTACCCGTCGATCAACTGGATGCAATCCTATTCAGGCTATCTTGAGGACGTGAGAAAGTGGTGGAAGGAGAACGTGACAGGAGAGTGGTACGATCTCAGGGCAGAGTCATACCATGTACTTCAGAGGGAAGATACTCTTAAAGAAATCGTAAGGCTGCTCGGCCCGGAGGCGCTGCCAGACGAAGAAAAGCTGGTGCTTGAAGTCGCGCGCATGGTCAAGATCGGCATTTTACAGCAGAACTCTTTTGACAAGATAGACACGTACTGCAGTCCCCTAAAGCAAGTCAAGATGGTGGGATTGATGGTCAAATTCTACAGAGAGGCTCAGAAGGCACTGAAGGCAGGCATCCCACTTGCAGATATTAGAGCAATGCCGATAATCCCAGCTTTGCTGAAATCAAAATTCGAGATACCAGAGGATCAGCTTAACAAATTTGACGAGCTAGACAAGCAGATAAACGAACAATTTCATAAGGCCGCAGCCGCAGGAGGAGAGGGTGGAACAGCAGCGACAGAGAAGAAGGAAGCGGAGGTAGTTGCCTGAGATGACAACTACATCTTTTGGAATAGAATATACAAAGGTAGCCGAGCTCAAGGGCCCGCTGATGATAATTGACGGCGTCACCAAGGTGTCGTTTGATGAGCTGGTCGAAATCGAAACTGTAGATGGCGAGCACAGGCTTGGCAGGGTGCTCGAAGTGGGGTTTGGCAAGGCCATAGTTCAGGTGTTTGAGGGAACTACAGGTCTTACAATTACGGGCACAAAAGCGAAATTTCTTGGCAAGACTATGGAGATGCCTGTTTCACAGGAGCTGCTAGGAAGAGTCTTTGACGGCCTTGGAAAGCCAAACGATGGCCTCCCTGATCCAATTGCAGACAAGTTCCTAGATGTTAACGGCGAACCTATGAATCCAGAAAGAAGGGAATATCCCACATCATTTATCCAGACCGGTGTATCCGTCATTGACGGTATGCTTACACTTGTAAGAGGTCAAAAGCTTCCAATTTTTTCAGGCTCTGGCATGGCACACAACATCCTGGCAGCCCAGATTGCACGTCAAGCATCAGTCGTTGGCACAAATGAAGACTTCGCCGTCGTTTTTGCAGCTATTGGCGTGCAGTACTCTGAAGCGCAGTACTTCAAGCGTAGTCTCGAAGAGTCAGGCGCGCTGAGACGTTCTGTGCTGTTCCTCAACTTAGCAGATGACCCAGCAATTGAAAGAATCATCACTCCAAGGGTGGCGCTGACTGTGGCAGAATACCTTGCATTTGACCTGGGTATGCATGTGCTAGCGATACTCACTGACATGACCAACTATGCAGAGGCACTTCGAGAAATTAGCGCGGCAAGAGAAGAAGTCCCCGGCAGAAAGGGCTACCCAGGGTATCTTTATACAGACCTTGCAAACAACTACGAGCGCGCAGGGAGAATTAAGGGCAAGAATGGCAGTGTAACTCAGGTGCCCATCCTGTCTATGCCGGCTGACGACATCACGCATCCAATCCCTGACCTGACAGGATATATCACTGAAGGCCAAATTGTGCTTGGGCGTGATCTGTTCAGAAAGGGTATTTACCCGCCAGTAAACGTGCTCATGTCACTTTCAAGGCTTATGAAGGATGGAGTAGGCGAAGGAAAAACCAGGTCAGATCACATGGAAGTTGGCAACCAGCTTTATGATGCTTATTCAAGGGCGCAGGAGGTCAGGGCACTTGCAGAGATTGTAGGAAGGGCAGGTCTTACAGGCGTAGACTTGAAGTACCTAGATGCCGGCGACAGATTTGAGCAATACTTCCTAAAGCAGGCACCGGATGAGAACAGGACACTTGAAGAAACCCTAACTAGAGCATGGGACATACTCTCAAGTCTGCCCGAAGGCGAGTTGACGAAGATCAAAGAAAAGCACGTAAGGCAATACTACAAAGGGTGAGAAGTAGAGAAATATGTCCTTTGGAGGCAGGGTCACTGCAACAAAGATCGAGCTTATCAAGATAAGGCGCTCGATTCAAGTAGCCAGGATGGTACACAAGATTCTAGACGACAAACGTGAAGTATTGCTAAAAAAGATAGACGAAATGATAGAAGAAGCAAACAAGGCAAGGGAAGATATATGGACACCCCTGGCTGAAATATACAGCTCTGTTTATGACGCCTATATGTCACTTGGCACAATGACGCTTGAATCAATATCGGATTCGACTCCAAGTATAATGGAAGTCGATGTCAACGTCAGACGCATCGTAGATGTTAAAATACCAACCCTGCAGGTCAAGACAGAGAAGGGCATGCCGCAGCTTTCATATGGCTTTGTCGGAACAAATGGATCCGTTGACAAGGCATCCAAGCTCATCAAGAACATGCTCCCCGGCATATGCAAGGCAGCAGAATACGAAAATGCAATATTTAGCCTTGCAAAAGAGCTAGAGCGTACTCAAAAGCTGATCAACGCATTGGAATATGTTATCATACCGCAATATGAACATGCCATATACTTTATCAAGGCAACCCTAGAGGAGCGCGAGCGCGAGGAGTTTGTCAGGCTCAAGAAGGTTAAAGCAGTATTGGATAAGAAAAAGGTGGCAGAAGAGGAGGCAAGCTCAAGGACATGACAGAGGAGATTTCAAACTATTTTGCAAGGGCCAATGCACAGCTCAAGGCCGAACACGACTCGATGGTGGAAAAGATCAAAGACGACATTGCTGCAAGCAAGCGCAAGGCTCTATCCAAAATCTAATCCTTGTTCTCACCTTTTTCAAGTAATTATCGTTATAGTTAAATATGGCACATTTTATCTCGAACTCTTATATGGAGAAGCTGAACGGACGCATCACAATTTCACTTTTAGTGGTTCTTACCTCGGTTGGTTTAGCAGGCTTAGAGGGTCAGGCATTTGCGCAGGAAAGCTCAGGCGCTGGAGGCGGCGGCTTGGGGTCATCTAAGCTGATAGGAGCAGGTATGGCATTTGGCTTGGCAGCCCTCGGAGCAGGCATTGGTCTTGGGTTCGTAGGTGCGGCAGGTCTCGCCGCAATTAGCGACAATCCCAAGATGCAGTCAAGAGTGTTTATCATCGTTGGTATGGTCGAGTCGATTGCCATCTATGGTATAGTCATGATGTTTATCATCTTGGGCCAGACCTAGGTAAGTTTTTTTTCTCTATTCCCTTCCTCCTCCTTTTTCATTTCTAAACGGAAAGATTTTAAAGAGATTAAAAATAACGGTAGGCAAGAATGGGACTAGCCAAACTAGTGAAAGCCACCATAGTCCTTCCCCGGGTAGATACGCAGGATGTGGTGAGCAGGCTGGCGGAGCTTGAATGGTTCCACCCCATCCAGAGCCCTTCTGATCATCCTAACCCCTACCTTGACGACCTTTTGCTCAAAGCACAGAGGCTTTTTCAAGAAATAGACGAAATCACCAAGGACCTTGGCATCCCTCTTGAAACTGGCGTTATGGACACGATGTTCAAGGGTGCCCCAAAGGGAAAGACCGATTATTTCATTGAAAATATGCAGAACTTTATCGCTGATTTGGAGGACAAGAGCGCAGGCATCTTGGACAATCCCAGGGAGGTGATTGCAGAGCGGAACAAGGTTGCCAAGGAGCTTGAAGAATACAGTAATCTTAAGGGCGCGCTTGAGATGGCAGCCAAAGTTAACCTCGACCTGACGCTTTTTGGCAAAATTAAACATTTCTTTTCCGGCCTGTTTATAATCGATTCCACAGATGAAGTCGAGATCCGAAGAACGCTAGGCGACATGCCGATTTATACCAGCAAGATCTCCGAGCAAAAGTTATCGATGGTGGTTTTTGGCGCGGCTGACGATTCTGACCGCATAACAAAGACGCTCAGGAGCTTTGGGGTTCACCCACTCCAGATTCCAGCCAACATGCCACAGAATCCAAGTGTTGCCTATGCTAAAGCAGACGCCAAGGTTAAGGAGCTGGAAGCCAAGCAGGCAGAGATCGAAAAGAACATTGAAAAGCTCAAGAAATCGCTTTTGACCAAGGTTCTTTCTTTGCATGAAGCAGCCAAGGTTGCCAAGGACGTGCTTGAAACCACCAGGAAGCCAGGTGGCACCCGCAATTTTGCGATAATTTCTGGTTACATTCCATACAAAATGGAGAAGAAGTTTAGGAGCGTGACTAAGGATTATGTCAGCGTAATCGAGGACGTACATGCACACGCTGACAATCATGGAGGAGGAGGAGGAGAAGGAGAAGAAATCCTGCCCACGCTTCTTACAAACAAGTCATATATCCGCACCTTTGAAGTGGTTACTGAAACTCAGGGACAACCGAGGTACGGCGAAGTCGATCCTACGCCCATTATCGCCTTTGTCTGGCCGGCATTTTACGGACTGATGTTTGCAGATTTTGGGCACGGCATACTTTTGTTCGGGCTAGGCATGCTTTTCCGATATAGAGGTAATGGATCACTTAGAACATGGGGAACACTCATTGCGGCAAGTGGTCTAGCTGCCACCTTTGCAGGTCTTGGAACTGGAGAGATGTTTGGATTCCACTTTGAAGAGCTCGCAATTCTTGCACCAATATTTGCGCCGCTCGGCTTTGTCGGGCTCCTGAGCGTCTCTGAACTGACGTTTGAGCAAGTAGTCAAGATACTGGAGATATCTATAGCGATAGGCGTAGTGCATCTGTTGATAGCATACTTCCTAAGGCTTCACGCCGATTTTAAGCAGGGCAACAAGATGATGGTGTTCTATCACGATATCCCGACAATCCTACAGTACTTCGCGGTGGTATCTCTGATACTTGCTGCTATCGGGTCAGGCTATGACATTATCGGCATGTTTGGCATCACAGGCGAGACTCATACAGAGCCAGTGCCGTGGCTGACGGTTGTCTTTGGCGACTGGGTTACTGTAGATCTTGTGGCCAAGGCCGCACCGCTAGTCATCATTGCGACCGTTATCATCATGATAATTGGCGGAATCAAGGAGGAGAAGTATCTGAAGGCCCGCGGCAGAGATGAGGGCGGAGGGCTTGTGGGAATTATCGTCGAAGTCATCATGGTGAGGATCATAGAAATGCTGTCAAACACGATCAGCTACTCCCGACTCGGAATCATGCTGCTAGTGCACTCTGCGCTGCTGGTGACTGTCAACAACTCATTTGAGCATGGGGGCGGCTACGCCGTACTTATCGGTGGCAATATTGGCATCATGCTCATTGAAGGGCTCATTGTATACATCCAGACTATCAGGCTCCACTTGTACGAGTGGTTCCCCAAGTGGTACGTCGGAGAAGGAACAGAGTTCAAGAAGATCGTGCCTAAGATGCTCTATAGTAACTTTGTCTGGAAAGAAAGGATACAGGAAGGTGCCGGCGGTTCAGCCCAAGAAATAGTACATAATTTGAAAGACAGGAAGGTGCCGGCGGTTCAGGCCAAGAAATAGTATATACATACATAATTTCTAATTTAATTTTTGACAAGTTATAGAGACGACAAGCGGCGGGGTTGTGTTTTTTTATCCTAGCCTGACCAGCCGCGCCATTATCGTTTCTGCAGGAACCTTTTGTTCCACGCCTGCCGCAATTGCCGCTAGGTTCTTTACTTCAATCATCATCAACTTAATAGCTGAGAGCATTATCGCTACCGTGAACACTGCACGAAATGAGCTGATGACACGCTTAAGTGCCACTGACTCAAAGCCTGCTTCGAGCTGCATTATTGCGTCAATGTCGTTTGTTGCATTTTGCGGAATAATGTCGCGGTAAACAGTATTGTTGAGCTCTGCTATAGCCTCTGACGGTTTTTCTGTGTTAATCATTTTCTGTAGGCTTTCCCGCGTAACCTTGGGCGTAGTAGTCACTATCAAGTCGGTGATGTCTTGCTGGCTCAATCCCCAGAACTTGCCCCGGAGGACCGCCAGGACATTATACGAGTCAATGTCAGTTGAGACTAGCTTTTTTACGTCTTGCGACTGCGCGTCGGTTGCCAGTGCCCTGTCAAGGGCGTGGTAGAGTGCATGATCAAGATAAGTGTCAAACAGTCTGACGTCCCTCTTTTCCTTGTAGGCTGCCACAGCCTTGGTTGCATCTTCGCCAAATTCACTCCCCGCAAGCGAGGCCACTGCTTCATCAAGATCCTTAGCCACAAGGGCCTTTATCACGAGATCACGCCTGCCCACTAGTTCCTCAGCCCTCAAGTTGATCTTCGGGAGAAGCTCTTCGTAAGTCTTGCCCAATGCCTTGCCCTTTAACACGAGCTTTAGATCCATGGTAATGTACTTGACAAAATAAGCGTCCAATATCGTGGAGCCGCCTGCGATAGTGACCATCTTGGCGTGCATGTTGACCATATATTCACGCAGAGCCCCTTCCACCTTCTCTGCCGTGTAGGGCTTGGTGAGCTTAGCAAGCGCATCAAGATAGACGGTATTTTTCGTCCTAGTGACAAGCTCTTCCATGTCGCGGGATTCTGCAAGCGTCTGGAGCTCGCCTTTTGTTAACATTCTGCCCCTCAGACCGTGTGAGAGGACAGTGCCGAAAATCTTGCTTGGCATGCTTACTTTGCTGCTCATAATCCAGGCCTTGGTTCGTCCACTACTCTATAAAAAGCATATGTGAGAGGATGAGAAAAGGCTAGTCGTCAAACAGGCGTGATAATCCATTTGACATCCTTTCAGACACTGCCAAAAGGACAAAGTGTAGGCCAAATCCTATGATGGCACCAGCAAGGATGTTGCCACCGCCGTTGTAATAGAATGCTAGAAATATCCCAAGAGGAGGAAGCGTCATTATCAGCGCAAGCGCTGAACTGACCCAAAATGACTTGATAAGCGCGTCAGGGGAGAGGTTTTCAAGTCGACGGCTTGAAAAGATTAATTTGGATTGTTGTGATGTCATTTTCTCAACTTTTACCGGGAAAGATTGAAATATTAATATTGACGCAATAAGATATCAAAGGCTGTATTAACATAATTGTACAATATTATGTCATGTCTTGGTCATGAAGTGAATTTTTAGTCCTTTAGAGGCTTCGGCTAAATTTTTCAACGTTTATGGTGACCCCAAAAAATTTGTAGCCTTTATTTATTTCAAATTATCCCTCTTATTTATGTAAAAAACTTAACTGGCAATAGAGATATTGTAGAATTACAAAAAATAAGAAGAAGGGCTAGATAGACTTAATAATTCCAGTCAGATAATGTAGTGTAATAACAAATGGAACTTTCATCCCTTCAGGAAGAGACAAAACTGGATGACAAGTTGGAAAAATTGCTTGATCAGTTCGAGCGCGAGGTGGAGCCTTACGATAGGTTCTCCGCCTTCTCAATGTTTGCCACGCCGATCGGAATCGTGCTCTCAATATTCCTTCCTTTGGCATATTTGCAGTTTGTAGCAGGGGTCAATCCGTTTGCCTGGATGGTCCCTACTGGCATCATTTACTGGATAGTTGGTGGCATGCTGGCGACTATTGGCCTGACCAAACTACCGATATTCTACGCCGATCACAAAAAGCACGAGATATCGAAAACAAAGTACAAACCGGTTGCAGGTGTGTGTATGTGTGACCTCAGTCAGCTTCGCTCTCATATGAAGAAGATGGAAGCGGCCCAGGCTACAGGAGAAAGGATAATGCATGCCAGGCTGGTGAAATACTACAGGCAACAGATTGGCTGGGAATAAATTTCTTTTTGGGCTACAAGGCAATGTTAATAAATTAAAATCCTTGTTGAAATCAGGATGAGCGATAAGCCAAAGAAGGTTACTGCAACCCGCGTTTTTGCCGCCGGTACAGTCTTGGCGCTCATCATTTCTATTCCTTCCATAGCGGTGACGCTTGTGATGCATTATATCATCAAGACTAACCTTATCATAACCATGGGGGCAGGCTTGATTACCCTTTTTATTGCTATGGGCTTTGGGTACAAGATATCCAAGAAGCTAACTACCAGGGTGCAGAATGGTAGTAGTAGTAGTCATGATGGCCAAGATCTAGAAAAAATGAAATAGTTGAAGTGACTAAGTCTAGTGTGTGTATATGAATCTAAAGCATGTCGCGATACAGCTGTGCACCTGTACTTGGATTGAAATAATGACTGGCGCAGGCATTACGCTTTATCTATTGTACCTGCAGAGCTACCATCTGGCGGCGCTAACTGTCGTGGTGTTTGCGCCCCTTATCGGATTCCATTTTACAATAGACAGGTTGTCTAGCAATAAATTGGAACGAAGCAGCGGCCTTGTTAGGATAAAGAGGTCATCCGTCAAAACACCGGCCCATCAGTTTGGCCTAGAAAAAGAGCAAAATAAATCATGAAATTTCCCAAAATCTACCTTTTTTCAATGATCAGACTGATAACTATCTCTCGGAGTAACCCCTGATAGTAGATATATGTGTATGTTAGGCACTCCTACTGTAAACCTACGAGGATTTTCTTCACAGGTATTAAATCGTGATGGAAAAAATGATGGCAGGATGTGGCTGCTGAATCAAAAAAAAGCAAACTTTCAATAAAGTGGCCCATGGTTAAAGCACGCGGAGTTCTTAAGAGTAGAACCTTCTGACATAGAATTATTGTATGCAAAAGCATTTCTCAGAAAAGAAGATCCTATATTTTTTTACATAGAATTCAGTGGCGGATGAAACGATAGTTTTGTGCTAGGTACAAAAATATCTACTTTACAGAAGAAGAAGAAGAGACACGAAGTCTATAGGAGGTCTAAAAAAATACGAGCCCCAAGAACAAGTCTACATGGGCGTTCGAAAAAAGTTGGCGTATCCCATAGGAATAAACTTAGATACAAGCTTTCACAGAATAAGTCTTCATAAACTGATATTTTTTTTGATTCTTGAAGCGATACACATAGGAGTACCTAAATAATCGTTGATTGGAATTTGTATTTTTCTTGTCTGCGATTTGCTGAGATATCCAGAAACGGGTTTCGTTAATCCATGAGGAGTTAAGGTAAAGAAAAACCCTGTGTCAAGGAAGAGATA
>JBJMEE010000145.1:0-8802 GCA_045809585.1 Nitrososphaera sp.
CGCAGATCATTTGCAGAAAAGCATACGGAGAGAGATAATATGCTACTACTACTACTGCTGCTGCTATTATCAGTCCAAACGCTGAGCATTTCCGCAACGAAGCTCCTGATTCAATATGACAGCCGAAGTCATATTAGAAAGTAACCTAGTCTAAAGTGATATGCAAGCTTGAAGCTAACTTTTAGTCTTAATGCTTGTAACGTCTTGATATCCACATCGATGATGATTATTGATTATCGCTGCTACAGAGTCCTTGCTTTAAAGAAATCATCGAGTAATTTTGATAGCGGAATTCAGAAAGTGAACTCAGGAATAGATTCATTTCTATTTTCGGAATTAAGATAGTAGTTTATTTGGTCTTGTATGATATCAAGCAGAGATCTCTTGGATTCAAAACCGAGTTCTTTAATTTTGTTTGTATTAGATAAAAGAATTGGAACATCTGAAGGCCTAAACCTTGATTCCTCGAATTCAATCTTAAAGTTTCTCTTATTAGTTTCTACAAGTAATCCTCGATCTGTCAAATCATATTGTATTTCGCCACGAAACATCTTATCATCGATAACATTAGATTCTACATGCGTACTCCCAATTATGAGTTCTAATGGATCTAACGGAGAAGTTATGATTTTATCATTCTCTAACGTCATAACCTTGTTGATCTCATAGCCTAACACGGAAATAGTATACAAAATATAACTTAATACAGAATATGTTTTCATCGAACCCTGATTGTATGCCAAACCAGCCTGTCCTTTGCGTGCCAACAATAAGTATCCCTCAACAATATCCTCGACATGACTCCAATCTCGGAAAGACTGTACGTCTCCAATCTTCATTGCCCTTAATTGATTCATGTGCATTAAAACTAATTGTCGAACAATCGCAGAGGTTACAAAGTAATCTCCTCTACCGGCTCCCTCATGGTTAAATGCTCTTGAAACGACAGTGTCAAGACCAAAAGAGTTATGATAATTTCTAAATGTAATATCACCATATAGCTTGCTGGTTGCATAAGGGCTCATTGGCCTGAAAAATGATTCCTCATCTACGGGCAACTCAGGGTATTTCTTAGGGACAGGCTCTATTCCAGCACCATATTTTGCCCTCATTGTCTTTAAATGATCAGCATCTTTGAACTGCAAACCATACTCCTCAGATGAACCTGCGAATATAATCCTAGGATTTACGTTCTTTAGCCTGGCTGCCTCTAAGATATTCAACGTACCTAAACAATTAACCCTAAAAGTTCTCACGGGATCTCTGAAACTCTCTGGTACGAAAGATTGCGCAGCCAAATGAAATATCCAGTCAGGCTGCGAGCGCTGAATTGCAGAGAGGATAGCGGTAAGATCTGTAACATCTCCAGTTATTATGTGAACATCTGAAGTAATACCCATCGCTTTCAAGCGTTTCGATTTACCAAAGTCTGCTCGAGGTAACTGTAAACCTGTAACTTGATAATCCTCATCGACGAGTTTCTTTGCAATATAAGGAGCAACAAAACCTGTGATACCTGTTATCAATACCCTTTCTGAAGCCACTCGGGTGTACTAATTAATATCACTTATAAACCAATTTGCCTGTCCGTTCTCTTCACCAATTCTGAAATGATTCCACAGTCTCAGCGTCGCTAAATTGCCCTGCATATTCAAGTGGATTTCTGCTATATTTGAAAAGACACTTTAAATCTCTAAGCAACAAAACAATTACATGCTGTGCCATCGTATTAGCTGCTTTTTTTAATAATGTTAATCCTAGTTTCACCATACCTCATGTAGTCTCTCTCCGAGGCCGGGGACATCATATCCTATTGCAGGTGTGCCCAAAGCATTCCCTTCAGTCACAACTAATCCTCATCATCCAGTACAAGCGGCACAACAACAACAACATCGGTTGTCGAAGCCTTAAAAACAGGGAGTACTGGTAATTTATCAGTAGAGCCCATTTCATGAGCAAGGCCGTTGTAATACATCATACACTGAATACTCTTGGTGGCGAGACAACAGTTGCCATTGAAACTATAGAATCTTTGTACCAGCTTGGTTATGAGGTAGAACTTGTCACTGTTCAGCGACCTGACCTTGAGAGAATCTCAGAGTCTTACGGTAAAAGGATACATCTTGCAAGAACAAAATCTCTGCTACCTTTCAAACTGAACTATTTTGGTGTATATCAAAGGCTGTTGACTATGCTTTCATCAATAGACTTCAAGGATTCAGACGTCGTTATCAATACTCATGGTGGTGCTCTACCTTATAAAATTCCAGGGAACGTTGCGTATCTCTTATACCTTTACTTTCCGACATTTTTGATGAATTCAACGGGTATCTATGGCAGTAATAAGTACCGAAAATCCTTTTTCTGGAGGGCCTACTTTAAGCCCTACAGTATGATCACGCGCTATCTTGCTATGCGATCCACGACAAGGCCAAACCTGACACTTACAATTTCGAAATTCAGCAGAGAAGC
Source organism: Nitrososphaera sp. (assembly GCA_045809585.1). Classification (GTDB taxonomy): domain Archaea; phylum Thermoproteota; class Nitrososphaeria; order Nitrososphaerales; family Nitrososphaeraceae; genus Nitrososphaera. Next base: position 2,473 of record JBJMEE010000145.1, read on the forward strand.
AATAAGGGAGGCCTTTCCCGGTGTGCATCCCTCTATATTATATCCCCCTGTAGACATTGAACGTTTTTCCCGTGCTTACAGCCAGCCAATCAATGCAAGGGAAGCAAAAGTACTAGTAGTGTCTCGCTTCTCGCCAGAAAAACGCATTGAAAACGCAATCAAAATCGCTCATATTCTTGGGGGGAAAATCAAATTTCAGATTATAGGCTCCCTTGCGCCTGCAAATCGGCCATATTTTAAAAGCCTACAGCAAATGATAGAAAAGTATGGCTTGAGCCAGACAGTGAGTTTGATACCTAATGCAAGCAATGAAGAACTTATTGATTCGATGTCTAAAAGCATGATCTATCTTCATACAATGATTGGAGAGCATTTTGGAGTATCAATTGTAGAGGCAATGGCAGCAGGGCTAGTCCCTATTGTGCCAGCATACGGTGGTTGCAGTGAAATTGTTCCAATCGATCATCAATACCGTACAGTGGAAGAAGCCGCTGATCGTGTTGCAAAAAATGCTCAATACGCTGATGATGAGAAAAGAGTGAAAATGCATGAAATCTCTATGCAATTTTCGCCAGATAACTTCAGAAAAGCAATGAGCTTATACATCGAGCAGGCAAGAAGCCAAATAAACGTATACCGATCTTCCTCTACTTAGAAGGATGAAGATCTTAGTAGTCTCTGGGGAGTATCCTCCAATGAAAGGAGGTGTCGGAAGGTATACAAAGAATTTAGTGCATGCAATTGCCAAGAAATCTAATGTTGAAGTGTCTGTTGCAATAAGTGGTGCTGCTGCTGCTGCTGTTAACAGCGATCCTAGTCAGGACAGCAACAATGTTACCCTACATCGTGGTGCGGTTAAAAAAGGAGACAAAAGGAACTCTGACCGCCTCTTGCAGATTGTTTCTGAAATAAAACCCGATGTCGTGAATATACAGTATGAGAGGGGGCTATACGAGGTCGATACTACGATCAGACATACATTTTGGAGACTTGTGCATGGATCCACTTTAGATCGATTTTACAGAATGTGCCCAGTACCAACAGTATCCACGCTGCATACTGTTTTTCCTCAGGATGAATATTCTGCTTATGTAAAAGACAGGGCATTGAGAAAGGAGGGCAGATTTGGTTTCCTGCCACAGCCCTTGCGTGCCGCTATAAGAAGGTGGGTAATGGAGCAGCGATATGATCTATTGCTTAACGTGGTAAGCCAATCAGACGGTATAATTAGTCCTGCAAGGACACTTCAAGAAGTAGTCAGGCGCGGGACAGTAATTTATCATGGAGCAGAGCCTGCTATCGAAATATTGTCTCCGCCTTCAGCAGCGATGAATGGTAAAAATGGTAAAAAGGAGTTTAGAAAGGACTTCGGATTACCTTTAGATAAAATGCTTTTGCTGGCATTTGGATATGCTGGCTCATATAAGGGATTTGATGTACTCGGAAGCCTTGCCCTGCCTGATGGTTGGTCTTTAGTAGTAAAGCAGACTAAGCACGAGAGAGGATTGGAGAAACCCATAGAAATTGACAACAACAATAATGGAAAGAATGTCACCATCAGTTTGAATCTAGGATACCTAGATGATAGCACCATGTCAAAGCTCTTCTTTGCATGCGATGCGATAATATTTCCCTACAAGATCGTGTCAGTTTCTGGTGTAATGTTCGATGCCCTGGCTCATGGGCTTCCATTCATTGCTTCTGACTTAAGATTTTTTAAAGAATTTGCAGATATGGGGCTGGGAATTGTATGCAAGCGTAATATCCAGTCATTTGAGCGATCAATATCGACTCTGGCCTTGGAGTATCATGAATACAAAACAAGAGTTGAGCAGTTCAGCTCAGAATTGCGATGGAGCAATATTGCAAAAAAGCACATTGAATTCTTTTCAGGTTTAACCTCTCAATATAATGATGAGTCTGCTACCACATACGATAATAATAATAATTGAAGAAGGCAAAAGCCCTATGAGCCAACGCCCTGGCAAGGGGGCGTTCCTTTTTAAGGTGTTATTCTTCTATCCCTAAGAATAATATGTGTTATACGTTTGCTATATGATAGCAAAATATATGTTTAAGAATTTATTCGGTAGTGGTAATGGGCGCGCTCGGAGAATAGGAATAGGAGAATGGGCTGGGAGGAGGTTCTGGGAATCTAGACAATTTTACTCGGCCTATATTGCGCTATTCATAGCAGTATCAAACTGGATTACAATTCAGTACAGGTTACTTCTTGAAAATATTCCTATCTTCAACACGCTTTTCTCGCAGCTGTGGGTATTTCTGATTGTCGCAACAATAGTGTTCACAGTCATTAGCATACTTGGAGGTCATTATATACATCGAAAAAGGCAATTCAGGTTAGAGCAGGCAGTAGCCACAGAAGAAAATCCTTATTTGTATAGGTCAGCTCCAGGAAAGGAAAAAGATTTGATGATACCAGTGACGATCCTACAGTTGGAAGCGATAGAAGCAATCCTAAAATCAAACAATAGTTTAACAGATGAAAAGAAAAAGCAAATTGAAATCTTTAAGCAAGATCTGATCAGGCTTTCCAACGGTTTGTCGATAGGGGGGTTCACCAAGACAGATACCAAGAGGGCAGTCACTCCTTCATAATGAAGATGTGGAGATAATGATGGGATATTGATGTTTGTAATTACTTGTAATACTATGTGGCCAAGAGAGGATAACGCATGAAGGTGCTGATGGTTTCTACAGAGTATCCTCCTATGCGAGGAGGTGTTGGGCGCTATACATCTAACCTCGTCAAAGCTTTGCGCAAAACAGGCGATGGAATTGAAGTGGATGTGGTCTGCAATGAAGATGGAAATGGCGAATTCAGAGGTATTTCTCCACGTAATGAGAGGAACTCTGAAGTTCTTCTCAAAATAGTAGAAGAAGAATCCCAACCTGATGTAGTTCATGTTCAGTTTGAGCCCGGCCTTTATGGTTTGATGCTACACTCGACCAAACCCTCCGCTAGCCGAACTTTTATTGATCAGTTTTATCACATGTGCAAAGTTCCCATCGTAACAACCTTTCATTCAGCCTATACACTGAGAGAATGGATGGGACAGGCTATGGTTGTCAAGCGTCACGGAAGAATAGGAAAATTTGGAATTCCCCTCAGGACTGCTGTAACAACATGGAAACGCTTAGTAGGCTACGAAGCATTTCATGATATCAATAAGGAAAAACTGAGATTGAGTAAGGCAGGAATTTGCTTTTCGAAGTACATGTCAAGGCGAATTGGAGGCGGGTATGTAATTTACCATGGAGCAGATCCCGCCATGTCGCCTCCTATTCCAAAGGCTAAGGCAAGAGAGAGGCTGTTTCTGCCACTGGACAAAATGATAGCAGTTGCAATTGGATTCAGTACCGCAACTAAGGGCTGGGACATTTTAAGCAAAATAGATATGCCAAATGGGTGGGTCATGGTCTTGAATTCTTCTAAAGGTCACTTCAATAAAGAACAAAACCTCTCCTCCTCTGGTACTCAGGATAGAAGGAATAAAAAAGGTACTAATGATGATGATGACAATACAACCAGCAAAGTCATTGATTTACAAAAAGGTTTTCTCTCAGATGAGGAACTCTCTGTGCTATTTTATGCATCTGATGCTGTGCTGCTGCCTTACAAAATAACATCGGGATCGGGTGTAATGTTTGACGCACTTTCTCATGTGGTGCCATTTGTATCCTCTGATCTGGATTTCTTCAAAGAATTTGAGGAAATGGGGCTTGGGATTACAGCAAAAAGGGATCCTGTATCATTTGCCAGGGCAATAGACAATCTTGGAAAGATGTACGATAAGTATTCAAGAGCTGTGGATAATTTCAGACAACAACTTAGCTGGGAATACGTTGCAAACCAGCATATAGAGGTCTATAGTCGTGCAATAAGGGAAAAAAGACGAGATACACTCTCAACCAACTAATTCCCAAAATAACCAACAATCTGTTACTGTATTTACCTTAAAGGGGAGAAAACGCGACTGTGTGGCTCTAATCAATTTGTCATCCATATCTACCCGGTCCGTCTCGCTATTTGTTTAATCTGCTAAACATCCTTTGATTCATTTACACTGATGATTTTCTGAAAACCGCAGATGTCGAACCGCCGCAACATATCTAGATACACGCTTACGATAGTATCGGAGCCGGGGCATGTGCGTAGCTTGGAATTGGGGTCACTGTTGATATTCTCTAAACACCATATGCAATCTCTCCTAGCTTGCCGCCGCAAGGAAATCGGTCGTTTGCTTGCTAAGGTGAGAGTCTTACTCTTATGAGATAGTGTATAAGTCAGACTTTGTAACAGTGGCATTTAGCTCGTATTTTGATAATAGAGATTCTACTACTTCCTCAAACCATGATTCTGCATAAGGTGCAATGTAGACCTTTTCGATTAATGTCTGAAGATTAGCATTGACATACTTTCCTTTGTCGGTTAGATCCCTAGGATTTACGATACGCCACTTAGATGAAGAAACCCTTTCTCTGTTCGTTGTTTTTACTTTCCATTCGCTGCTCAGACGATCGTCATGCAAGCACGTCACTGCCCTAATCTCGTTCTCATATTCAAATGACTTCCGCTTTGTTACAAAAGCTTGGAAGAGATTATTCCATTCGTTCATCCAATCTTTCGAAAAATCCAAGTATTGAACTTTGCCTATCCAAATTGGATCGTTATTATTGTCTCTGAAGCACTTGCTTAATCTTGTTGTGGTGGATTGTATGGCGATGCCTGCATTTTCATGAGAGTATAAATTCCACATAGCTGCAGATTCATATTCGTTATAGTGCCAAGGGTTAATCAAAACTAGTTCACGGTACAATTGAAATTGCTGTAACATTGTTTGCGGCAGTCTCTGAACAAAGCGGTTAGATTCGTCTTGACTTTGAACATTTTGTTTTTCTTCTTCTTCTTCTTCTTTGTTATAATCTGGGCCTCTTGTAAGTTTGTTGTTGAATTGTGGAATTAGGCCTTCATAGGGATCGCGTAATTTGTTTGCTTTTATAAAGAATAATGCCTTTCGATGCAGCATGCTTACAAATTCAGCTAATTCCATGTATTGCCAGATCTTTCCATCCATGTCTGGAGGCGGTCTAAATATTGGGTGAGGTTCATGCATATTTTGTAATGTGCATAGGCTTTTTCTAATTTTAATAGTTGATGTAGTTTTCTTGTATGCATATATTTTGGGTTCAGGTTCTGTAAAGCATGCATGTATTGTCTAACTAATTATGCTCGTGCAAGGACCTGTAATAGATGAGCTGTATAAAATTAGATTCAAGATTAAAAATAAAAGAAGCTAGCCTTTCTGTTTGGCGAACCTAAACAGAAAGGCTTGTCCTCAGTTATATTCTCCTATTCTTCTGTTGTTAGTATTCAGTTAATTCAGCCATGACTGAAACCCGCTCGGGATTAGATCTTCGATTGATGGATCTTCTCCAGTTGTTGTGTCTTCAGTTGCTGAGGCAGGTGTTGAGCCTGCTTGTATTTCTCTCACTGAAAGCTTCTTGAAGTCAAACAAGGAATTGTCTGCCCTGTATGAGACTCTTGTTCCACTGTCAATTTTGTCAGTTGCGTCTCTGCCACAATCATCTCCTCCTGTAACTGCAAGGTTTCCTTTGTCTATCAGCTCTGTCTCCTTGTGCCACTTGTTAGTCATATCTCCTTTGTCTATCCAGAGCTCAAGCTTAACATCCCCATTTGGTAGGTCATAGACTACGAATTTCATACCAATCCAGTCGTCATGAATATCGCCCAAAGCATCTACCGATGCGAGTCTCTTTGTATATCCATTGTTGAAATGGTAGAGCTTCTTCTTGAAGAAGACGCTTCCATCTACTTCCGTCAAGGCATAGTATCCGTAGGCCTCGCAACCGCCATTATCGTGGTAGCTAGGTCCATGTCTCGCGATCATTGTGAACTGATCTTCTCCTGTATGAATATTGAAGTAAGCTGTCATCTCCGTATTCTTCCACTTGCCTGTTGGGGAATCCACATGCATCCTTATCCCATGCTCTCGAGTGCCTGATTCTGCAGTTACCCGCCATACTCCGGTTCCTATAGATTTTACAGTTGTACCTTCGTAGATTCCATAGTAAAACAATGGATCAGTTGTGGGGTCTTTTACCTCCCTTATGAACCAAGTTGGACCGTTGCTTGCTGTGGGATATAGTTCCTTTATTCCCCATTTGTCTGTTCCTGCTTCACTGGGTGGGACTACTCGTTGCTTTACTGCGATCTTTGAAGTGTCAGTTGCAGTCTGATCTTCGCTGTCTGTAACAGTAAGGGTGACTGTATAGTTGCCAGGATTT
>JBJMEE010000146.1:0-2569 GCA_045809585.1 Nitrososphaera sp.
TATATGAAGCATACAAGAGAAAGGATGACGACTTGGAGCGGCATATATTTTTGCGGGCACTACAAGACACAAATGAGACCCTTTTTTACGCTCTGCTTTATCGCCATATTAGTGAAATGGCTCCGATTGTTTATACGCCAATTGTGGCACAAAGCGCCATCAACTTTTCACATATTTATCGTCGTCCTCGCGGTCTATTTTTGTCATATCCGCTTGCAGACAGAATGGACGAGATAATAGAAAAAAATCGCCCCTACCGTGACGTGGATGTAATAGTTGTAACGGATGGCGAACGAGTGCTAGGAATAGGTGATCAGGGAGCAGGAGGTATGAGCATCCCAATTGGCAAGCTTTCACTTTATACAGTAATTGGCGGGATTGATCCTAAGCGAACGCTTCCAATTCTGCTTGATGTTGGTACAAACAATCAGGAACGGCTGCACGACCCAGAATACATCGGATGGCATCATGAAAGAATAACAGAGGAGTCTTACGGGAATTTTGTGGACAAGTTTGTATCGTGCATCCAACAAAAGCTTCCAAATGTCTTGTTGCAGTGGGAGGACTTTGCAAAATCACATGCCCGCCCGATCCTTGACAAATATCGTTATCACCTCTGCACCTTCAATGACGACATTCAGGGCACCGCTGCAGTTACACTAGGCGCAATATACAAGGCCCTGAAAATTACAAGAAAGAAATTCTCAGATCAGCATATCGTTATTCTGGGTGCTGGGAGTGCAGGGACTGGAATTGCAGAGTACATTTTGCAGGCAATGATAGCTGAAGGAATGGATGAAGATAAAGCCCGACACCATTTCTTTATCTTGGATAGCAGGGGGCTTTTGCAGACAACACGTACAAACCTATCAGAGGTGCAGCAAAAGTTTGCACAGCATTCTAAACTGGCTTCAAGTTGGAGTGCAAGAGAAGGGAATATTGTAGGACTGGCTGAGGTTATCAAGAATATCTCTGCAACCGTCCTAATAGGCGTTTCAAGCCAGCCTAATCAATTTACCGAGTCAATTATCAGAGAAATGGCAAGCAAAGTTGATAATCCAATTATCTTTCCCTTATCAAATCCGTCTGATCGCGCAGAAGCTGCTCCAAAAGATCTCATCGAATGGACAGAGGGTCGTGCCCTAATAGCTACAGGAACCGCGTTTCCACCAGTTTCATTTAAGGGCAAGGCATTCAAAATAGCACAATGCAACAACTTCTACATATTTCCTGCTATTGGTCTGGCAGTTGTCGCTTCTGAAGCAAAGAGGGTTACCGACAATATGATGATAACAGCAGCTAAGGCTTTGGGTAATTTTCAAGGTGACAAAGGCAACAATGAAGATGACAGTGGCGGCAGTGGTGATGATGATGCTGAATCACTTTTGCTGCCACCGATAGAGAATATGAAAGATGTTGCCATTCATATTGCACTAAAGGTTGCACTCCAAGCTCAACAAGACGGAGTCGCTCCAGAATTGAGTGAGCAAAAATTATCGGAACAAATTCAAAAAAAATTCTGGATTCCCGAATATCGCATTTACAAGGTCGCAAAGGAGTAAATTTTTTGAATTGCAGGTTAATGAGCAATAGAAGTTTGGCTTGAAGGAGAGCTACTAGTGCTCTAAGGGGTGTTGGTATAGTAACTTGAAAAACAATCTCTCAATAGTTGTAATAAGCATAAATGAACCGTCGCGACCTTCGATACTTGTTCATTCATTATGATTGATGGTCAAGATAATAGCTTCTTTTTTGTCATGTCCGAAGAGGCTTTACTGCTGTTCCCTATGAAATAATCTGATCCAGCATGGCTGTGGCTGATTTTTCTTGGTAGGGGACAGGCTTGAATACACTAAAGTTCTCAAAGTCTGCAAAAAGGGAAAGCTGCACCGGGGCACGTACAGTCGAGATCTGCAGCTCTGCCATCACCAGACGCAGATGTTCCACTGATCGCACGCCACCAGTACCCCATAGCTGACAAATCCTGCGACCTTGTTGTTCCACTCTTTATAAAGAAAGTTGATAGCATTCTTCAGAGCGCAGGGTATTCCGTGGTTATACTCAGGTGTCACAAAAAACAAATGCGTCAAAGGAATCAATCTTTGCCGACCAAACTTTAGTATGGTCCTTGGAAGTATTTCCCCAGAGATGGGGGGTTTGGTTCGTCCAGCAGCGGCAATTCATAATCTTTGATATCAACATATTCAAACTCTGCATCAGTGCGCTTCTCTGCGATATCACAGACCCATTTTGCTACTGCCTCCCCGTTTCTTCCGGGCCTGGTACTGCCTAGGATAATGGCTACCTTTAGCATTTAAATTGCTGCCTCCTTCGCTCCTTCATCCAGTTTGTATCTAACTGCGAAATCTATACCTTTTACAAGCTCAATGTCTTTTTTCACTATACGAACCTTAGTCATAGCACAACAACTGGTATGATGATGGCAGCATTATTTAACAACTGTAGCAATAACTTAGCAGGTTTGCTTGTGTTACTTTAATGGGTTAGAATAAAAATTTTAACTTCTGATAGGAAACAAAAGATGAACAAATATAATTTTGTTGATGTT
>JBJMEE010000147.1:0-5126 GCA_045809585.1 Nitrososphaera sp.
AGACCTATCTGCCGCAAAAGCTTCGCGAAGCAGGTGTAATTTAATATTATAAAATATCATGATGTTTTGTTATATTGTCACAAGTAGCAAATGTAATAATTTATGAAATGCTTGTTGAAGCCTTATTTCTTTATGCCTCTCACTGCTGCTGCTACCGGTGCTACAGCAAAGATATGTGCATGCAGTGCTGTCACTTGACGGGGCAAATGTTATCATTCTAACGCTCTACTATTCATCGGCTGTCTACGGTGAATGCCACTATACACTGTGGATCTGTACATGCTAATTGAGCTTACTCACCAAGGGCCTTGACACGGCGCTTGTAAACGAGCTATCAACCTTATACCAAAAGCCTATTGAAGCTGTGTTATTAAAATAGGAAAGAGCAACATCGTACATTCCCTTCTTCCACCTTGCAATTCTGAAAGACTGCTTAAAAGAAGTATATTATTACAAGGAAAAGTTAAAGTCAGGCGTAGTTAGCCTGCAGGGCAGCTTGCATAAAAATTTATTCTATAGCTGCGCAGCAGTTGTAGAAAGACTGTGAGAAAGTGTATCTCTTCTCTTACATAAAATTCTTTAACAACTGTCAAAGCTAAATTTTTGGATTGTCTCTGTCACTTGTTTTTACTAACGACTTGATCATTAGAATTGATATCTGGCCAAATAAGAGGACAAGGAGGTTGCGACTCGTATCTGGCATCAATGGCGTGCGAGCAATGGTGCCACTGAACTACAATGCCGAAGAGCTTGAGAGTTTTGTTGCTTCAAAACGCAACTGGATACTCAAGACCTATCAATATTATAATAAACTAAAGGAGCGCTGCGGAGTACTCGAGCCGCATACCACCTATTTTCTCGGTAGCAAGTATCGATTCCATGTAGTAAAGGACAGACAGCCGTCAACAGTGATCAGTGACGCCATTAAACTGATAACCTTCCATGTTACTGATATGCGCAGATACAAGCAGCATATACACGAATGGTATAAGCAGCAGACTGCCAGAATGGTTGCAGACCGCCTTCCGGTGCTTGCCAGTAGATTTGATGTCAAGTATAACAAAGTATCGATAAAGAGCCAAAAGTCGAGGTGGGCCAGCTGCTCAAAAAAGGGGAACCTGCATTTCAACCTTCTGCTAGCAGCAGCCCCACCCGACGTCATTGACTATGTTATAATCCACGAGCTTGTGCACCTGATAGAGTTTGACCATTCGCGCCAATTCTGGCAGCTAGTAAAGGAAGCTGATCCTGATTACAAGAAGCACAGAGAGTGGCTTGGCAATTACGCACCAGTGATAAAAGTAGTATAAAAGATAAAACCCACGTCAGGTACGCTCTCTATCTTTTTCCGTACTGTCCTGTTCTAGGTCTATCTCAGTTTCTACCGTGATTGTATCGGTTTCTTCTTTGCGCTGAATCTGCGACTCGCCCCTTCTATAACGCGGGGCTTCTATTGCCATCGCCCGAAGCTCCTCAACTGGAGGCTCGGTCTCCTTCTCAAACTTAGATCTGACAAGGCCGCTGGGCGCATCTATCCAAAGCTGGCTTCCATCGTAATCGCGGATATATGTCTTGGGAATATAATAGATATGGACGTTTGATACACCCTCCCTTACTACAACGAATTCATTACCGATCCTTTCAACGTATCCTATCTCTACGCTATCAGTCGTCCTGGCATGCTTGTGGATCAGCTGATCCCATGGGATGTTGTATGTTGTCCCAGAGTAGTCAACTGAAATCTCAGTTGAGGGTTCTTTTGCCATCAAGGGCACACCGTGAACAAATTGCGGATGTGCAGATTCTACCTGGCGTATCCGCTCTTGGTATTCTGGAGTTTGTGACTCTGAAGGCGATGGTGGGCTATCGCGCTCAAAGCGATCTTTGATCTCCTCCTTTGTAAGCGAGGTGTACAAGTTGTCGCCGTCAAAGCCTTGAATGTAGTATTTGGGGATGTAGTAGTGTTTTTTGCTCACCATTCCCTCCTTGACCTCGATATACTCGGTTGCAACGCTTTCTATGTCGCCGAGATCTTTCTTATCACTTGATTTCACCTTCTTGCCGATGATCTTGTCCCATGACAGCTGAACCATGTCTGAAGCAGGCTTGTATGCTGGGATGTTTGCAGCAAAGTCTGGGTGTTGTTGTGTAATCGTTGACCTGCGCTCTGTGTATTCTTGCGTCTCCCATTCGGATGGCTCCGGCGCGCTTTCTCTTTCAAACTTTGCCTTTACTTCATCCTTTGTAAGCGAAACCCACAGTTTATCGCCATCGTATCCGCTCAGATGGTATTTTGGGATAAAGTAATAGGTCTTTGATACCATGCCCTCCTTTGTTTGAATGTAATCGAGGGTTATGCTTTCAACCTTGCCAAGGTCTTTGTCGTCACTTGATCTCACCTTCTTGCCAATTGCCTTGTCCCATGAAATAATATCGCTCATACACAAAGAACTGGGAACATGCAATTTTTATTCATTTCAGATTAATCTTATATAAGCCGCTGCCTACGTACCTGAACCGCAATGGTGATTATGATCCCAATAGCAAGCAGTACTGTTGCAACCGGAAATTCAGGTACTATTGTAACATTAAATGATACTGAGTCTGCATTGTCAGCTGCGGTAGCGGTTTCGTCCCCACCCGCGCCTGGCCTGATATCGCTTATATCTATAGTGACTGGTCCAGTGTAGTTATTGTTAAGGTCGATCCTCTGCGTTGCTCTTCCTCCTTGCCCCGGCTGGTCAAGCTTTTCCCATAATTTTCTGCCATCAGGAGTATAAATTGCTATATCGTAACTTTCTACCTTCATAGGCTCACCTCCGATGGTCGCCGGAACCGTCTGTGCATCTTCAATGCCTGACCCCGTTAAGTTGTCCTCTTTTTGGGGTATTGTATCGCTAGTAGGCATTGGAGCACTGGCGTTATTGAATACTATCTCTACCTGCAAGGCATCCTCTGCGTCAGCAACGACCAGAGGCCATTTTAGCTCAACCAGGTAGATTCCTTTCTCAGATCGTTGTTGAAGCACAGGGGCGTCAGTGCTTGTGATGTTCAGCTGCGGAGAGGTGTCTTGTTGAGCAAACGAGGATGGCAGTAAACTAGCATCTATAATAAAAGCGAGTACCACAACGCCAAGCATGTAATAATATTTTGCCACGTGTACTATCAAACAAAATAGAATATAAAGGGGGTTGAGGATTTTTCGAGAATGCAGAAGTAGCAGCAGAAATTTTTGCATCTATTGCTAGACGCTCACTTCTGTGCTTCTGTACAAATACTACATTGTATTCAGTACACACTGGGTAGTAGCAGTGCCAACCAGCTTGTCCTGTTTGTCCTGTTTGTACTGTTTGGATAGCAATTTTATCCACCTTTTTGTTTATTTGGATTGGTGAACCTTCTTAGAAGGTTATGACTACTAGCATCTGTGTGCCCCGGTATAAGGTTTATAGAAGTGTGTCAGTCGCATTTCTCTTACAACAATGGATGTCGATGAGCGACTGGCATTCATAATGCGTGAGCCGACAGAGGAGGTTGTCACAGCAGACGAGCTGCATGCACTGATTGAAACAAAGACTCACCCCAGGCACTACATTGGTTTGGAAATATCGGGCATGCTACACATCGGTAGTCTTGTCATGACTGGATTTAAGATAAACGACTTTATGAAGGCCGGCATTAACACTACTGTCTTTCTAGCTGACTGGCACACGTACATCAATGACAAGATGGGAGGTGACTGGGACAGGATAAAGAAAGTCTCGCAATACTACACCGAGGCATTCAAATTCTTCTGCCCTGGCGTCAACATCGTGCTTGGAAGCGACCTCTACAAGAAAACTCAAGATTACTGGGAGAACTTTGTTCGCTTCTCAAAACACATGACGCTTGCAAGGACAATGAGATCTCTTACTATAATGGGAAGAAGTGAGGCTGAAAAGAATCTCGACTTGTCACAACTGCTATATCCCCCTATGCAGTCAGTCGACATAAAGGCACTTGACCTTGACATTGTGCACGCCGGCATGGATCAGCGAAAGATCCATATGCTTGTCAGGGAGATATTCCCCAAGCTTGGGTGGAAGGTTCCAATACTCGTGCATCATCATTTACTGCCCGGTCTGTCAGAGCCTTTGCGAATCAGCCTTGATCAAAACAATGCTGAAGACACAAGGATATCGAGCAAAATGAGCAAGAGCAAGCCAGCAAGTGGGCTCCTTATCCACGATGATGAAAAGGTGATCCGTAACAAAATAGGCAAGGCATTTTGCCCTGTAGGAGTTGCAGCAGGTAACCCAATTCTGGAGCTAGTGCACTATGTGGTGTTCCATGAGTTTGACGAATTTGTAATTGAGCGGCCTACTAGATACGGTGGCAGCACTACATATACAAACTACAAGGATTTAGAGCATGATTTTGTCATAAAAAAGATCCACCCGATGGATTTGAAGAACTCAACTGCAAATTATGTCAATAAGATCATTGAGCCTATCCGGAAGCACTTCGAGGGAAGAGAGCCTCAACTAAGTTGAGAAAAAGTAAGAGATTAATTAGTCTACTGGCATTATCTTATTTATCTATAGACAATAGATGTCGTCAGCTTTGGCAAATCCTTCATCAAAGTGTGTTCTTCTTGTTCACGCAGCAAAGACGACTGTTGTATGCTTTTATCAAAATTCTACCATTTTTATGCTCAAGAGGTTCTAGAACCTAAGACTAAGGCCGTGTAACAACACTACTAGTATTTCCCTACTTGAGCTGCGGTAATATGAATATGTGCGTGTTATTATGCCTTGAGCATATTATATCTTTCAGTGTTGGATTGTTTTAGATGTCCTTTGATGCTAAACTATTACCCTCGCTCTCTATGTGCGAAACCATGGTAGCAGTAAGCAAGCTAGAGGCCTTCAAAGTCTTTTGATCAAAAATAGCCATACCTAACACACTCTGAATTTTTTGATAAGTGCATAAGTGATCTACGGACTAGTTTTATTCGTCGCTGGCATCAACGGTCAAATAATATACGAATATATTTATTGAGCGTATAATGATCTTACTGTCGAATGGCGGGAGAAGTAATTGCAAACTTTGACTTATACGTCATGGTTGCCGTAGGGCTGTTCATT
>JBJMEE010000148.1:0-6703 GCA_045809585.1 Nitrososphaera sp.
AGTCGCTAAATTTTAGCATTGATGAAATGAGAACTAGGCCATACCAGATACTGAGCACGCTTCATAACCTACACATATACTTCAAGCAAAACAGTGAATTTGACCGGTTTGATCATAATAAGCATACGATGAACTGGATAATCGAAAATAACCTTCTTGGGTTAACTGAACTCTGGCTCCTCTCAAAGCTGCAGAAGTTAGTGGTGGAAGTAACTGAGGCATTGGATCATTGCCGGTTCCACGAGGCTGCCAAAGCGATGGATGGCTTTGTCATTAATCATCTGAGCCAAACCTATGTTCCAATAACAAGAAACATAATCTGGGATGACAGCCCTCAGAACCTTAACAGGAGACTTGCTGTATACTCAGTGATAGGCCATGTATTGATGCAGCTGAACATCATGCTTCACCCGCTATCTCCGTTCACAACCGATTACCTCTACGTCACTTGCTTCAATAGAAAAAAAAGTGTCTTGATTGAAACCTGGCCGAGGTTTGATGAGAAATTAGTAAACTCCAAAGTCGAATCGGCTTTCGACAGGATAAAAGAGATAGTCTCGCTTGCAAACGCAGCAAGGAACCTTGCTGGCCTTAAGAGACGCTGGCCTGTAAAGGATGTTATTATCTGTGGTCAGAATTTGAAGTCCCTTGAGACGGAAGGAATCTCTGATGCGTTCAAGAACCAACTCAACGCAAGCCAGTACACGCTACTAGAGATAGCAACAGGCTCGCAACTGGAAAAGGTCGCTAACCTTCTTGATAGAAAGATGCCAATCTCTGTCAGCCTGTCACTTGTTAGGAGAAATATTGCGCCTAAGGTTAAGGCAGAGATCGATAGGGTTGTCGAAGCATTTGAGAGAGTTGATAATAAGGTCGAGATTGTTCACGCTTTGCAAAAATCCGAGCGCTACTTGCTTACATATAACGGCAGGACAATCATGCTCTCAGGTTCAGACGTAGAGATTACATATAGGCCGTTAGATGGATACTCATCCTCTGAAAGAAATGGCCTTGTGGTATTCGTTTCTACCGTCCGCGATAAGGACTTGATTGCTAAGGGGTTACTGAGGGACCTTGCAAGACAGCTCCAACAGCTGCGTAAAGAGCGGCAATACAATCCAACTGACACAGTCGATGCCGCTTATGTTGCTGGACTGGCAAGAGAGGAAGTATCAACTCTGTTGGCAATGAAGGATGAACTGACATATCTTGTACGAGTGAAGACTGTGGTTTTATCAGAAGAGCCTGTTTTGAACGTAACCTACAAGCTCATCGAGATTGATGGCAGAGAATTCAAAATATCTGTTGAATAAATGTGACTAGTTGGATCTAAATGATAATACCATGATTGAATCGTACCGTCAAGCTTCCGAAAGTAGACAATATTTCCTCCGATTCGGGCAATTGCCAAGTTGGACAACAAAACGAGCGTCTACCATTTACTCCTTACGAATTGAAAACTAGATTAACGAATAATATTATAGCAGACTGATTAAATCTAAATAGATCTAATTATGCATTATAATTGAAATGGTCAAATTTGATGGTATAAAGGGACAGGAACTGCTCGATGTTGAGGAAAAGAAGGGCGAGCTTACCCTAATATTTAAGGATAACCGATTCCTCTTTGTGAAGGTTCAGAATGGTCAGCTCATAGCAGACTCGGTACCAGAATAGCTATCTTTCATTCCCTTCTTAACCTTCAGATACTTTTCGTACATAGATAGAGCGGTTTCCTGCGTTATCGACTGGACAGAACCGGGCCTCAGAAACCTTATCTTTTTTATCGCTTCCTCCGCAGAAAGATTCTCCTTTTTTATCATATATGCTGCAAGCACCGCACCTGTCCTCCCCTTCCCAGCAGCACAGTGAACCAATACGGGCTTCCCGCCGCGAATATTCTTATCGATGTAATTCACGGTCTCATCCAGAACTTCCATCGTCGGCGCACCATAGTCTTCCACCATTTGATGCAAATAATCAACGTTGCCACCGTCAAACCATTTGAAAGGAAGTGGAACTTCTCTTACTGTGACTATAGACTTGATGCCTTTATCAACAAGCCATTGGAACTCGTCCGGGGTAACCGGCAGCCCGGAGCCGGCCAGCTTGCCCTCTGTAACCCAGCTAAAGTTGGTGGGCCTGTTCGATACCATTCCGTGAAAGCGCCTATAGGCATTGCCGATTTTTGTCAAACAGCAATCTAAAGGCAGCGACAGTTTATTAACGATCTCATCTGGGGGGGGACATTGCTTGCTTTTGAGAACAGTTTTACAGCCCCATCAAGCTTTTTGACGTTCCACCTACTATAGGATATGAAAAATTGTACAAATAACAACTGCTGTTGCTGTCACCTCTCTGCTGGCAGATGAACCTTGTTGGTAAATCTTTGATGCGTCTTTTCTGTAAGCTGACCTTGTCCAGAATTGCAACCATTGTAAGCTTTGTTATATGCAATTTCTTAAAGTGCATATTATGCCTAGACTCCATTCGTCAAGTACTGCCATCATGCAAGTTGAGCATTTGGTTCCTGAAAATATAGGACATATGCCGGATTATTCTCAGCTTTAAATGCGGGACAAGCCAAGGCAAAAATAACAGATCCAATAGTTAGGACGGACGAAACTTGAAAGCGAAGAATGCCTTAATGTTATCTTTTATCCAATTACGGTCCCTCATCGAGCATTGTTTATTAATAATGCATACATACGTAATCCGACGTTACGGCAATGCTAGAAGCAAAATGCCCTGATTGCGCCCAGAAGGCAGAGGTCAATGATGAGATGACGGAAGTAAGATGCAGGCATTGCGGTTTCTTCGCGTTATATGATGACTACATAGAGATAATGAAGGGCAAGGCAGTTGATATTTCAGACAACTTTCAGATGAATTGGGATAGAAATCCGTTTTGATTACCACGTTAAGCCTTTCTCGCTACAGTCCAAATGTCCGCCACAATTCGTACAGACCATATGGCAGGCTTGCATGTGCTTCATTTCAAACCCGCAGCGGGGGCAATCAATAACTTCTTGGTTTTCTTCCAACAGTATCAATTCTCACCAATAACTTTTAACTGTTTTATCCACTTACGGGATGGATTGTTGTATATCTGTGTATGATTATTTCTATCCAAATGCTCCTGCTTCTACTTTATAGTTCAAACATTGAAAGTTGTCATTTCTAGGAACTGCTGATTTTTTAATGTCAGTGGAAAAAAAGCCTCCTTATTGTATATACTTGCATGCAGGATAGGATACAATTCTGGCCAAAGATTAATTAAACCTTGAATATGCCAGATTTCTCGGTTTGGCTCAGTTCAAACTGATAGTCTCAGACAAAAAAGGGAGGAGCATGGCGCAAGAGCTTAAAGATAGGGCAGCTCAGCCACTTTTGGGGACAAAGGTTGGTAGCGTCATCGATTCCTCTATTGTCGGAGTAGCTGGTGGTAAGTTAAAGATAACCGGTGGCAGTGACAGGGCTGGCACTCCGATGCGGCCCGATGTACACGGGGGCGTCAAAAAGTATGTCTTGCTCTCAACGGGTGTTGGTAACAGGAGTGAAGCTAGAGTTAGAAAGCTTGTAAGGGGAAACATGGTGACAGAAGAAATTTATCAACTCAACTCGATGCTAATTGAAGGTATGTTGCCAGAAAAACAAGAAGCCGTCGAAAGCAGCGGAACAAATGCAGAGCCAACAAATAAAAAAACATAGTTCCGTACCTTAATATCTCCGGGAATTTTACGATACTAACTGTTGCATTGGAAAGAGACCCTGCCAGATTGGTACATCAACGAGTATGGATATCAGCCATCCGTTAACATTGGCACTTCAGGCCACGTTGACCATGGCAAGACGACTCTTGTAGAAGCCGTCACAGGAGTCTGGACCAGCGCTCATAGCGAAGAGCTTAGAAGGGGTATTACCATCAAGATTGGATATGCCGACGCTGCATTTTACAAATGTCCTCAATGCCCTGCACCTGAATGCTATAGCACTCAACCCCAATGCGCTAACTGCGGAGGAAAGAGTGAACTACTCCGCGTAGTAAGTTTTGTCGACTCTCCAGGCCACGAAAGCTTAATGGCAAATATGCTCTCAGGTGCCGCTTTGATGGATGGGGCAATTTTGGTAATGGCGGCTAATGAAAAGGTGCCGCAGCCCCAAACGAGAGAACACCTGCTTGCTCTCTCTGTCCTTGGCATACAGCAGATCGTTCTTGTACAGAACAAGGCAGACCTTGCTGAATATCAAGAAGCACTTGACAATTATGGGCAGATCAAAGACTTCGTCAAAGGAAGCATTGCAGAAAAGGCGCCGATAATTCCAGTATCAGCCCAGCATAAGCTCAACATCGATGCGCTTATCGAAGCCATCGAAAAAACTATCAAGACTCCATCACGCATAAAGAACGCGGAACCGATAATGCATGTCTTGCGTTCGTTTGACGTGAACAAGCCTGGAACCCCAATCAAGCAGGTCAAAGGGGGCATCATTGGCGGCGCGCTAGTGCAGGGTCAGTTTAACATTGCAGATGAAATAGAGATCCGTCCTGGTGTTTTTGATGAAAAAAAGGGTAAGTACGATCCGATCGTTTCTCAGGTATCAACGCTTGGCACTGGTGCCGGTCTTGTTAAGTCTGTCAGGCCAGGCGGGCTTGTTGCGATAGGCACCAAGCTTGACCCGACATTTACAAAAAGTGACACCCTCATTGGCTCTGTGATTGGTAAACCAGGCACGCTGCCAAAAGATGTTGAAGATATTATGATAGAAGTGGTTCTTTTCGATACTGCAGTCGGCACTGCGGAAATGGTAAAGGTTGAACCTCTTAAGGCGAAAGAGCCAATCAGACTCAACATCGGAACAGCCGCAGCCAGTGGCTACGTTACAAACGTGAGGGACAGCAAGGTTGAAGTGAAGCTAAAAAAACCGGTATGCCTGATGCCCAAGAGCAGAGTCGCTATCAGCAGGAGAATAGCTGAAAGATGGCGTCTAATTGGCTCAGGAATAGCCACGTAGTATATGCAAGTTCTATGTGACACCAGCTTTCTGATGGTCCTTGTTTCAAAGCCCATAAAGCGGGTTGAGAAGATAGAGTCGCAACTGGGAAGACTTGAATTTTTAGTCCCTGACATCGCAGAGGCTGAGCTAGAGCGGCTAGCTAAAAAAGCGGGCCCCAAGAGGTCCCGTCTTGCAGAAACAGCCCTTGAGCTCACAAGAGCAAAGTTCACCAAAGTAACTGTTGCACCTGCAAAGCACGTCGATGACTCAATTATTGAGTATGCGATAGCAAAAAAATGTGCAGTCGCAACGATAGACACAAACCTTCGGCGCAGGCTCATAGCCAATCAAGTTCTGGTGCTGAGCCTGAGCAAGGATAATCTTATTATAGCAAATCCGAAAATCAATCCCAAGGATCATCTTTAAATAAAATTCGTGTTGGAAAAATGTGTTAGAGGTAGTATGCTGGACTTTAACGGCATAAAGTTTCACTGGCTTGGCCATGACGGATACAAGCTGACGGTGGAAGGGAAGATTATGTACATCGATCCTTTCAAGATCTCGGAGTTCAATCATAACAAAAATGATGCTGACATCATTCTTATCTCTCACAATCATTTCGACCATCTAAGTATGGACGACATCGGGCACATCTTAGGCACCAATACAACTATCGTGGCCGCGAAAGAGTGTATTGATCAGCTGAAGAATGTCACGGCGGCAGAGACGAAAACAGTTGTTCCGGGAGATAGACTCATTGTCCAGGGTATCCCAATACAGACTGTAGCAGCATACAACACCAACAAACAGTTTCACCCAAAAGCAGACGGAAAGGTCGGTTTTATCATAACTTTGAACATGATGCGTATATACCACAGCGGCGATACCGATGATATTCCGGAAATGAGTACCACGCAACCGGACGTGGCTCTCGTACCGGTGTCGGGCACGTACGTCATGACTGCAGAAGAAGCAGCTAAAGCAGTAAACGAAAAGATAAAGCCAAAAAAACTAGCTATTCCTATGCATTATGGATCAATAGTGGGTAGCGATCAAGATGCGGTAAAATTTAAGCAACTCGTAACGGTCTGCCCAGTACAGATTTTAGATAGAGACTAAAAGTGCATGGACAGTTTTTAGTCTTTAACTATTTGCACATTCCATACCTACTAGATGAAGGAAGAAAAAAGCGAAGGGAAGCTTTTTCGCAAATAGATGTAATCGATTAATCCATTGTTAGTCTAACTCAGATATAAAGAAAAATTTCACCTATCTACCATCTTAAAAAGATCAGTAACTAAATAAGAAATATTTATTGTTACCATACACTATTTTTCTAATGTCTCTTTCTCTGAATGCGCGATACAGTCAGTAAACTTGATTATGTCCAAAGACCATTCTACAGTACATCCACATGTAAAGACCCTCTTGTCATTATTAGTACTGATGTTCATGCAATGTCACCTGATATTGTTCGTCTTGGACCTGATTGTTGACTGTCATATCATTAGAGAGTGTCGTAAGTAACTTCTTAGTTTCTTTAAATAGCTCTAGAAATTGTTTTCCCCTGTTCGTTATAGCATATTTCCTATTCTCCACTGGGTAGCTCAATAATCCCTCATTAGTCAAAATACCAGCGTAATCAGTTACCTGTTTGAAATTGAGAATGGCTTGATACATGATTTTAGAGCGTGTAAGCGGCTCG
>JBJMEE010000149.1:0-5409 GCA_045809585.1 Nitrososphaera sp.
TCATCTACGCATACTTCAGCAGATATATGATATTAGAAAAAGACGGGCGAGTACGCAACACTGGGCAAAAACGGAGATGCAATCTATTGTCTTTATTCTCTATTCTGCACAAGACTCCTTAGGCTATGAAATTATCTAGCTTATGGATTTAGAATAGACTCTGGAAATATTCTCATTCATCACAGAGATTAGAAGAAACTAAACAATAAATGTCTAAGATGCAGGGAAAAAAAATGATGATGTAACCCATCACCTAGAGCGCTCATTGAACCAGTCGATCGTTTGCTCCTCTGTAAAGAATAAAGTGACGAACCCGTTTTAATACAAAATATATGCCTCATTTCACAAGTAGGACAGGAATACTTGAATGATGCAAGACTGAATTTGGTACACTTCCAATAAAAAATTGCTTGGCTCCGCTGAATCCTCTGCTACCGACAACGATTAGGTCTGCACCTTTTGCATCTGCCTCTCTAATGATGGCATCCGGCGGATAACCTTGGGTTAGAGTAGTTTCAACATCAATTTTGTATTCATTTTTAGATTTTTCAGAATAATTATCTAGGAGTCTTCTTCCAGATTCTTCCAAATCAATTCGTAACTTGTCAATGCTAGAAGCATCTGTGTAAAACAGACCACCAGCGACAGGTAAAGGTGGCATCACAACATGAACTATAATTAATTTGGAATTAGAAAGTTTAGCAAGTTGTGCAGCCAGATCGTGAACTTTATTAGAAGTCTCAGAACCATCTACCGCAACAACTATCTTTGAGAAGAGCATAAATTGGATAATTCTCCTCCTCACACTTCAAGCTATCTAAAGTACTTACACGATAGATCGGGTTGTCTATTCAGGCCTAACTTTTAATTACATTTCATTCTATCAGTCGTGATATATGGATCATATCCTGGCAAGAATTAGAGGTGTTAAGGTGGAGGACATTAAAAGCATGCTAAAAGCAGATATGTCTAAGCATGTCGAGCAAGGGTTAATTTTAAGGCACATATGGCGCAATGCAGATGATCCAGATGAGACCTTGTTCATTTTTACTACGGCTGACCTAAACCGTGCAAGAAAGTTTATTGAAATGGTACATGCAGAGACGCTCAAAGAAAACCCGAATGCAAATTTACCTAAAATGCTTTTTTTGAAAGGTGAATGAGGGATAGCTGCAACTTGCGAGGATCTAAGAAATATACTACTGCAGATAAGAAGCAGACAATTCAGGAAGTCACATGGACGATAAAGTCTGAATTTTCAAGGGTTTTTATCGAATTCCACTGGGCCCACTATACATTCTCTAAACTGATGTTAATTAAGAAAAATTCCAATTATTGGTGCTTGTAGACCAAGAGGCATAGAATGGAATGTTTTACTATTCTCTTGTTTCATAACTATTAAAAACTTAGGCTGGCCTAATTAGGCGAACCTAATTATGGAGAAAAACAAACAATCAAATCTTCGATCGCCGTACCTTAGGATCGTTGGAGCTATGGCCTTGCTTGCCATATTATCTTCGTCAGGGCCATATGCTCTTTCGTTTGGAGTGCAATATCAACCACAACAATCCGCTACAATAATAGTAGCGAGTAGTAATGAAAATATGACAACTAGGTCAACTGACTCAAGTGCTACTAGCAGCATAGCAAATGAAACAGCGACACTGGCTAGTATACCAAATGCTACCTTGGTTGAATTTATTTCAAACATAGTGCAGATAAGGGGGCATCTTGACCAAGCGCTTATCAACAAAGAATCTGGAAACAATACCCTGGCACAGACTCATACATTGCATCCAATCGAAGAAGTATATTCAAGTATTGAAGATCAGCTGGCAAATCAAAACAACACACTAAACCAAACCTTGTCAGCAGCTTTGCAGAAGCTACCTTCTGGTGCTACAAATGCTACGCTACAAGAGTTTGAAAGCCAGATAGATGATGTCAACACGCTATTGAACGATAGCGTGCAGGCAGTGGTACCGAGTGCAGAATTTAGCAACCACCCCGCATTTAATGCAAGTGTAGTAGGAGGGCTGTTGCAGGTTGCAGCACATGAATATGAAGAAGCTGTCGAAAATAGCACCGTAAAAGCAATTGTGGAATACCAGGATGCGCAAGCATTCATCAACAGAGCTCATATTGTATTCAATTCATCAGCAAGCAATATCAACCAGAGTATGGCTCATGAAGTGGAAGAAGTAAATGAAGTTTTTTCCAATTTGAATGGCGCAGTCAACAATAAAGAAGATCCTGCGACTGTTGAAACAACAATAAACGGGATAATACATGAGCTAGCAGAAATTACAGGTCTATCTGAGAGCCAACTAATTGGCGAAGAAGTTAGTGCAGAAGAGCAGGATCCTATTGCAATAATAAACAACATCAAATCTATGTTGACCCAACTGATAGCTGCATATGGATCACAGGACTATCAAGGAGCAGAGAGCATTGCAATTGAGGCATACTTGGAGAACTATGAATTTATAGAGGCTCCCATTGCCCAACGTGATCAACAATTGATGGAACAAACAGAGGTAATGTTAAGAGAACAGCTTAGGCAGATGATAATGGATAGAGTTCCAATAGAACAAGTAGAACAACATATTGCTATGATAAATGCGAATCTAGATAGAGCCACGGAGTTGCTTCAATAGCAGCAGGAATAATAACAAGAGATAGCCCAAAATTTTTTCCCTCCTTCTTTTCCTTTCTCAAGATTTTCTTACTTCTAATATTTCTCATTTCGTTTGAGTTGTGTTCTGATCAATAAGATTATAGTATTACTGATATGTTTTTTACATTTATTTGGACGCTTCAATGGATCCAACTTGGATTACCAGCAATCCATATTGCTTTACGGCATCCATAGCAATTTCTAGTTTTATTGAAATGCTACTTTTACTTGTAGCATGCCTCTGCTTGCGTATACATAGGCGTTGCTAAAAGCTCTTGCCTTCTTCTCTACTCTTATCTTGTCTAACCAAATCTTCTCTAGATTTGCGTGCACTTTCTATGAGTCTCTGTCGTCTTGGCTGGATTATCAATATGTACAATGAGCCTACTACATATACGGCAAGAAGTATAATTTGGGCGATGATTGTTTCTAGCGTTGGATGGATGCCAGTCATCGATGCCAGGTTGATGTCAAGTCTAGGCACTGTTCCGATAAGATGTGTTGTAGATATATAGCCCAATTCTTGAAATTCGCGTATTGCGTTGCCCATAAACGCTATTGACATATAGGCGCCAATCCCCATCGTCAGTGCAAATAAGACCTTTAGAGGAAGTCTTTTTCCAAGCTTTCTTACCACAATTGCGGTTGCAACTATCACAGCCAAGCCTAGAACAAGCCCTGCAACAACGTACCATTCCATATATTTGGCAAAGGAAAGCATTGCTTGATAAAATAATACAGTCTCAAAACCTTCTCTATATACTGTAAAGAAGGAAAGTAATACAAAAACCATTATGCTGCCTGTAGTTGTTGCTTTCCAGACTTTGGCCTTTACGAATTCTATCCAACGCTTTGTTTCGATCTTGTTCAATACCCAAAAGCTTACCCAAAATAGAACCGCGACTGCAGAAACGCCTGCAATGGCTTCTATAAGCTCACGGTTTGCCCCGGAGATATCTATGATGAATGCAGCTATAAACCAAGTAACAGCAGTTGCCCCGATTGCTATCACTATCCCGTAGTACACATGTTTTTTGAATCTGTTATTTCTTGATGCCTCCAAGTATGTCAAGATAGCACCTATTATTAGTGCAGATTCTAGACCTTCTCGGAATATTATGGAAAAGGATGTGGAGAAGGCTATCGTCGGCGCTACAATGCCAGTACCGGATACTAATCTTTCTGATTCATCAAGCCCTCTTCTAATTTCAACAACTTTTGCTTCGACCTGCTCATACGGAGCATGAGCTTGAATTAGATTCCTAAGTTCTGCGAACTTGATTTCCATGTCAAGGGTAAAATCCGGATCTATGGGGCGCAATGGAATCTCTATACTCTCATAGCTATCCAAATATGCAGACCTGGATGTAACAAGGGCACCATCATAATCTCCTTCCTTATGTAGCCGGAGTGTCTCATCAAGCTGCATCCTGATCGTATCAATATCGCTGCGAACATCGGCTTTGGCAGGGTCTTCGGCCTCTCCAATTCCCCTACGCTCACCAGCATAGGTGCCAAATCCTGCCTCAAGACCTTCGATGTCTGCAAAAAGGCCAGAGGAAGTCGGTGAAGAACCTTGATTAAATGATGCATCATTTCTCAATAGCTCTTCTGCCCTGTCAAGTTTTACGAGGATGCCGCTGACAAAAGCTTCTGTAGATTGTACGGATTCTCTCGCTTTTATCATACTGCGCAGTTGTTCTCTCATTTCCTCTTCAATTGCTACCATTAGATCTGGATCGTGCTTTTCAATTGGTGCTTCCAAATATTCATAATTATCCAAGTATGCAGAGATAGCATATTGATCTGCCTGTGCATAATTGCCATTCTTTACTTCCGAAGTAACATTTGACAAGAGCATTCTTATTGTAGTAAAATAATGCTGATAGTCACTTGTGCTCTCGCTTCCTTGGCTTACAGATAGTTCTTCTGACAAGTCTCTTTCAATTGCCGTAGTGAGGCGCAGAATTGAGTCCTTATCCATCTTCTGAGCTAGAGAGGATTCAAGATCATTAAAGAATGAATCAATTTCAGTTTTTCTTCTACTATCTTCTATCAATGGAGACAAAGTTTTTTGATAATTTTGGCGAGCTATCTGGACAAGTCCAACTGCATTCTCGTAATCAATATCCTGCTGGAGATTCCCACTCCTAGATCCGTTCGTTGCATTAGAAATTGTTGTATATGATTGTGCTGCATCACGCAAGAGAAATACAACTATTTGGGAAACCATTCCTTTGTCAGAAAGAAATTCCGGCCTTGCAAATTGTTGAGAGATTTCATCCAGTAGTCTGCGTATTTGCCCTATACTTTCCCTTATTTTTTCTTCTGAATATTCTCCAGCTCTCATCCTTAGAGGAAGGTCGGTAAGCAAAGATTCAAGCTGCTTGGTCGATTGTTCTCCAGTAGTCTGTCCTAGCTGGTTCTTTATAGCAGGAAACGTCGTGCTGTGTGGGATGAAAGCATGTGCAAATGCCATTTCAGGACTGCCTTTATCTAGGCTTTGTTCAGTCAACCAAAGCTGCGTCCGTATCCTCTCAATGTTGACCATAACAATAAGTACATCTTTATCGCTAAGCGCTTGACCATATACAGAAAAGGAATTTGAGACGAATAGTTGAATGATTATCAGTATTGTCACAAAACAGGACAAGATTAGTTTTATGTTTAGCTTGACTGAGGACGGATCAAGGATATTTTTTTGGTTCAATTTATTTTTGATCACCACTATC
>JBJMEE010000150.1:0-3613 GCA_045809585.1 Nitrososphaera sp.
CCATGCTTGTCCCTTAAATGCTTCAATGCAAGTCGGACCTCGTCGCCACAAAGCTTGCACTTTGCCTTTCCAAACATTCTCAGATTATTTTGCCTTCAATTGCTTTTGAGCCTTCGGTTTGATTGACCTCTATGGTGCACATGGCGCATTATGATATAACTTTCTATGTGCATTTTTAGTTATTTTCTGTTAAGGCAAAACTATATGGGCCCTGGAACTGTTGGTAGTAAGAATCCTAAAACTGTGGCAGCTATTCATACTACCGCTGCTATCACGAATGCTTTGAACCATCCAATGTTATAGACCACCTTAAGCGCTATTAGCCAAATTATGCCGCCTACTACTGCGATAGGAGTCCGTTGCCAAAAATGTAGTATACCACAAAAATAGATGACTGTACCAGTAAGAGCGGTCACAAATGCCCGCCCTATCCCTCCCTTTGTCCAAACAGCTTTGTAGTAGTTAGATTATAATTGTCGAAATGACAAGCCCCCCACTATGAATATGAGAGCGGATAGCAAGTCGTTTGTCTTGTTCGCATCCATGTTTTTTGAGCAAGAGATTATTTAATTCTCATGATGTCTCTGCTTCTATTGGAGCAACGTTAAATTAGCCCTTTGACAACTCCTATCTTAAGCCGGTCATAGCGGCAGGGTGCGACCCGGTCCCATTCCGAACCCGGAAGTCAAACCTGCTGTCGCTGCTGTGTTACTGACCTGCGAGAGCGGTTGGGAAGCAGCAGTGCTGGCATCTTTCTCTCACTACTTTTCAGCATAATCTCCCAAGCGTATCGTCTTGACTAATTGCCTGACATTATATCCTATCCGGTCTATTGCTGGGAAGGCGGACGCAAGGCCGGCCGGGTCCCATGCCTGTGTTTCTATGACGCAGCAATAATTTGCTGCTTTTATCATTATGCTTTTCAATTCTTCCTTCATTATGTTTCTTGCAAGATCCTTCGACAATACGGCGTCTTTTGCCAGCATGTTTGCGATCACGCCGCCACTCCATCCCATGTTTATCACCTTACCGCCGGACAGCGTATAGTACGGTGCAGCATCGAGCAAGTTGTGTGCATTGTCGTCGGTATCGAAAATAAAGTCATTTTCTACAAGACAAAAAATATCATAGAATGGCCCCATGCGCACTACTTCCTCTATGCCGACGAAATCGATGCTGCCGCTCATTATCCGGACAAAGCCATCCCTGTTTGAAAGCCATCGCTCAAAATACGGTCTTTTCATCAGATGCACATCAGGATCCATGCTGCCTATTCTGCAACTAAAGCCCTGCTCTTCAAGGGCTTGCACAAGTGCGCTCATCGGGAAGAGCGGCATATATAATATATTTTCTCCATCAGGTTGGCAGCTGCTTTTCGTCTTCCATCAGCAGTTTGATAAGCGTTCTCACGCCAAAGCCTGTAGCTCCTCTATGGTTGTAGCTTTTCTCATGCGTTCCTTCTTGCATCCATGCAGTACCAGCGATGTCAATATGCACCCAAGGGACATCGTTGACGAAGTTAGACAGGAATGCTGCAGCAGTGATCGCACCACCAGGTCTGCCTCCAATGTTCTTGATGTCTGCATAGTTGCTCTTGATCTGCTCGTGATATTCATCGTACAGCGGAAGCTCCCACATCTTTTCTCCTGTCTTATCGGATAGCTTGCGCAGCCTCTCCACCAGCTGCTTGTTGCTGCCCACTACCGCGGCTACATTAGCTCCAAGTGCAATTACAGCAGCTCCAGTGAGTGTAGCTAAATCAATTACAGCCTTTGGACTGCATGTGGCGATCCCATACGCTAGGGCGTCGGCAAGTATCATGCGGCCCTCGGCATCCGTGTTGAGCACTTCGACTGACTTGCCGTTATACATTCTGATGATATCACCTGGCCTGTACGAAGTAGCAGACGGCATGTTTTCAACAGATGGGATAATGCCTACAACATTGACTGCCAACTTCATCGAAGCGGCTGCCCGCATAACGGCTAGAACTGTGCAGCCGCCGCATTTATCAAATTTCATTTCATCCATTTTTTCTCCCGGTTTTATAGAAATACCGCCAGTATCAAAAGTCACCGCCTTTCCTACCAGTAGATACGGCTTTTGCTGAGGATCGCTTGTGCCATTATATTCAAGGACTATGAGCTTGGGCGGGTTATTGCTTCCCTTGCCTACCGCCACAATACCACCCATCCCCATGTTTTCAAGCTCATAGCGATCCATTACTCGTACCTTCATGCCATAATCTTGCGCTAGCGAAACGGCTATACTTGCCAGATGGGCCGGCGGACAGTCGTTTGGCGGCAGGTTGCCCATATCGCGTGCAAAGTTCACCGCTTCCACCATAAGGTTTGCCTTCTCAGCAACCGATTGAAATCTTAGAGAATCAGAGTTGATCAATATTGCGACTTCTTCAACTTTTGTCGCCGGCTCTTTGGCCTCCTTGTACTTGTCAAACGAGTATAGTGCAAGAGCGATTCCCTCTGTCATGGCCTCTACAAGCCCTTCGTCAAGGTTTGAGAACGGTAGTATTGAAAATTCCTTTATTCCCAGCTCTCGAGCCTTTTGCGTTGCCTTGCCCGCACAGATCCGCGCATTTTCGTTCGTGAATTTTTCCCGCTTGCCAAGACCAAATAGCATTATCTTTTTCATTGGCCCCTTGCCTAAAGTGTAAACCACTATCGAGGAGCCAAACCTCCCACGGAATTCTTTGTTCTCCAGCGTTTCCTTGATTGAAGAAGAGACTGATGAGTCTATCTCTTTTGAATGTGGAAAGTCTTGCTCACCTTCAAATACGCCTATCACCAGAAGCGGAGTCTGTTTTTGATCTATCTTAGCCTTCTCAACTTTGATCAGTACCATGATAGTCTAAAGTCTATTAGCGACTTTATTTTAAGTTTAGAATTTGGAGGGTATAAATAATGCAGGCGATTATTATCTGATTAATAAGAATATACTTGCATTCTCTGCCAAGTGATGCACACTGCCACACCCTAGAAGATTTTTTGCTTGTTCCTTATTTTCATCATGATATAATTTAGAATATCTATGTAAGTTATCCTGTATTAAATCTGAATGTCGTTCCGTGTCTGAGTGTGCCAACAATCCTTTTTAGCACATTAGTGGATGAGTAGCAAGACATATTGTTTGTCTTGTCAAATTCACATGATGCAATAATATCACTAACCTCTCCTTCTCCTCTTCTGAAAATGCCGACAAAAATTTCCTTTGCCAATGGCATCAGACCCGATCGTGCGCCATGAGCACCGCTCCTGTTGATAAGCCAGAACATTTTAGTCGCATCATAGTCAGCAGGAAAGATCATTTCCTTAGATTCCTTGGCCACATGAGAATAGTGGTGGCCGGCTGTCCTTATCCATCCACGCGAAAGCATACTAGCCACTTTGGCGAACTTTGCGCAGGAATAGCACTTGTCGTCATAAATAAGAAGTGGTCGTTTGAAGGATGACGATAACGACGACACGATGTATATAAAACTGCCTTGTCCAACTTTTAAATCTTAAGTGGAGAGATATTACCGAGCTATATCTTTTTATTTTCCTGCAATGAGCTTTTTCTTATATTGTTGCTGCTATTTACATTGGAGAATCAC